>JACPFG010000034.1:20576-24898 GCA_016183125.1 Deltaproteobacteria bacterium | reverse complement strand
GGGCCGACTTCCTTCCCGTTCTCAGGATCTATTACCACTAGGGCCAGCGTCTCCCCATTGCGACACGAGATGGCAGCGGCGAACGCGCCTACGTCATCTGCTGTGACACAGGTACGAGTCGGCTGGGCACATATGGCAGAGACCGCAGGCGAGATCTGGAGGTTTAGACTCAACTCCGCCGTCGTATTGATGATCAGGATCGTGGCGTGCGGCGCCACCGTACCGGCCGGGGCACTGATGGAGATTCGACTATCTCCCCCCTGATCGCCTACCGTTATCGGACCATCTAGCCGTCCGGAGATCGGCGCGGGGAGACTCACCGGAGGCGCGCTCATGCTCCCACTTCCGCACGAGACACCCCCGACCAAGACAACCAGCCAGCAGAGGGCGGACAGTCTCTTCACAGCGGTTCCTTTGTTGCGCCTTCCCTTTGCAATCATTATACGCCTCATATAATCACTGATCGAGTAAATTCCCGTTTACTTATCAAAATTGCTAGACCTCCGATCAAAAGTTGAAGCATTATACGTGCCAACTGACGGCACCCTGTCCAATATGATAACAGTGAAACTTTCTAACTAGTTAACAGATCATCGCTCTTCAAATTTCGATGTTGAGCAACACGCATTTCGCGCCGTATAATAACAAGTAGATAAAGGAGAACATACGGCGGACCAGCGCACAATAGAGTCTATAAAGTGTGTCGATCAGCGGTATTCGGTAATCCGCCGGATCGGCGGTGGCGGGTTCAGCGATGTCTATCTGGTCGATGGGCCCACCGGGCGCTGCGCGCTCAAGCTCTTAAAACCTGCCAATGGGCTCTTCTCGCCGGCAAGCGTTGAACCATTCAAACAGGAATTCAGCATCCTAAAGAACTTAAACCATCCCTCCATAGCGAGGATACTCGATTTCGGTTTCGACTCATCAAGCGGTCGGTACTATTTCACATCAGAACATATCGAAGGGCACTCGCTCTTTGAGGCCACCGCCGCTCTTCGCGTCGACGAGATCACATCTCTCATAGTGGAGGCCCTCAGGGCGCTTCACTACCTGCACACATCGCGCATATATCACTTCGATATCAAGGCCGAAAATGTCCTGGCGGTAGGATCGAGATCCCGGCATATAAAATTGATCGATTTCGGTCTGGCCGGCATCGACCCACGGGGGCGACTGATCGGCACGCCCAGCTACATGGCCCCGGAGATTGTGAGCCATGAGGCGGCGGATCAGCGCGCAGATCTCTACTCCCTGGGGGTGCTCTGGTATTACTGTCTGACAAGGGAGAATCCGTTCCGCGGAAATAATACCGAGGAGACGTTGCGCAACCAGCTCCGCCTAGTCCCCCCGCAGCCATCCACAATAAACCCGCAGGTGCCGGTCTGGATGGACAATATCATCGTTTGCATGCTCGAAAAGAATCCGGCCCACCGTTTCGGATCGGCCGTACGGGTGATCCGCGAGATTATCCAGGCCTCCGGGCAACGGATGCCACTGGAGACCCGCGAGACACTTCTTTCCTATTTGCCCGAGGAAGGTCGCCTGATCGGACGTGCCGAGCCGATGGCGGGGCTGCTTGCGGCAATCCGCACCGTTAAATCGCCCGAGGTGCCGCACGATGCCGAGCTCGGTTGGTTCATTGTCGGCGGCATAGGCACCGGCAAGACCCGTTTGCTCAAGGAGTTAAAATATGCCGCCCAGCTGGAAGAACTGCGCGTGGTTTCAGCTCGAGGCTCCGTGGCAACAGAGATCTCGGAGTGGTGCGACCGGTGCGAGCGGCATCTCGCCCACCCTGATGGCCCCACGCTCTTCCTATGCGATGAACTGGAGGCGCTGCGTAACGAGGCCCTCGGCCAGCGTCTCGCTACGCTCGTTGCAAGGGCGCGCAGGGCGGCGATGGCGGCGCGTTGCTGCCTGGTGACGGCAACGCGGGAGACGATCTCGGCAGAGATGCGAGAGACATTGCAAGCGGCGCTCCCCAGGCAAATAACCTTGGCTAACTTCTCGCGCGAGGAATTGCGCGATTACGTTATAACGCTGACCGGACTTGAGGAGCCCCCGCCACAATTTATGGAGGGGTTATACAGGCGCACGCAGGGAAATCCCCTCTTCGTCACAGAAGTAGTGCGAGGACTAATCCTCGGCGGGGGGCTCTTCGACGAACACGGGCGGTGGCAGGCAACCTATTTCGAGGATGTCGGGGTCGATTTCTCCAAGGTGGTGGTCCCGCGCACGCTGGACGAGTTGCTTCTGGAGAGAGTCGCCGCGCTGGGGTCCGAACCGTGTCGAATGTTGGAGGCGCTGGCCACGGTCGGGCGTCCGGCCACGGCGACCGAATTGGGGCAGTGGACAGACATCGCCGACCCGTTTGCGGCAGTCACTACCTTGCTGCGCGAGGACATACTGATCCGCACGGCCGCAGCGACCTACGATTTTAAAAATGCGCTGATGGGACAGCTACTCGATGCGCGTCTGACCAGGGCCGCCCGCGCACAATATCATGACCGGATTGCGGCAACCGCGGCTACTGATGGAACCGACCTAGAGGTCCTGCTTCATCACGTAAGTCACGGTTCCGACGCGAAGCGGGCCATAGCTGCGGCAGCGGAGCTCGGCAGCCGCTACTTATCGCAAGGACTCGGCAAGCGGGCTGCGCACTATCTTGAACGGGCCGTAGGCCTGATTGTGCCGGAGGATGCGGCTCAGCGTGTAGAGGTGATGATGAAGCTGGGCGAGGCCTATCTGATCGCTCGGGCCTACGATGCGGCCGAACGACAATTCGCCGCAGTGGAGCAGGCCCTTACAACAGTCCCCATTTCCGATCAGGTCCGGCAATGGAGGGCCGAAATCTTTATCCGCTTAGGGGGAATCTTCCTCAAGTTGCAGGCCTTCGAACGGGCCAAGGGGGCGTTTCAGTCGGCGGAGGAGGTCCTTAGCGGTGGCCCGCCGGATCCCGTACGCCTTCTACAGATAGCGAATTTCCGCGCAGCCGTCTTGCTTCAGGAGGGTCGCGCCGATGAGGCCCGGCGGATCTTCTCTGAGACCAGAGCAGCACAGCGGGCCCTGCCGGCTGCAGAGATAGGTCGTGTCACCAACAACGATCTTGGGCTGGCCCTTCTGGCCTTAAACGATACCGAGCAGGCCGAAGGCGTCTTTAGAGAAGACCTCGCATCGGCCACGGAGTTGCAAGACGACCTCCTCATCGCACGTGCGCATTACAACCTCGCCGAGGCATTAGGGAGCGCCGCGCGCTATCCGGAGGCGACGGCGGCGTATACCTCGTGCATATCGGTATGCAAACGGTCGGAAAATCCCGAGTTGCTCCTGCGCGCCTACAATGCGCTGGGGAATCTGCGCCTGCTGGCCGGCGACGCGGAGGGAAGTTGCCGATACTATGAGCGCGGATTGGCATTGCACGAGCGTGTCGGCGATCTGCGAGGCGGGGCGGCGATCGCCGTGAACCTCGGGATCGCGGAGCATGTGCGACAGCAGGCCACAGCCGCCCTGGATCATCTGCTTCAGGCCATCGCCTATCTACAAGGTCTGCGCGAAAAGTCGGCCACCGATTGGACCGCCTTGGTCCGAGGCCTTCTGGAGACCGGAGAGATATTGCGGGAGCGGGGAGATGCCGCGGGGGCCAGATCGCGGATAACCGAGGCGCTGCAGTACGTTGAGAATGTAGCCGGACTCGTAGGTTATCGTTTTTGGGGGGTGCTCGGTTTCGCATATCTGGCGCTGGACACCAAGGCCTGGGACGAATTTGCCGGGTGCCGGACCGAACTCGCTGCACTGGCCGAATCCGATGCCATGCGACAACAACTGGAGACCCTCGACCGGCTGCGGGCCGATGAGGCGCGCCTGCCGGCGACACATGGGACGGCGCTTGCGGCCGGACCGCTCCCAGGTGCCGCGTCCGGATCGCAAAGCGAGCGGATCTGGTCGATTTCCGGCACCGGCTGGGTCCGGGAACAATTTTATCGCCACATTCTAGAGATCAACAAATTGCTCAATGCCCAGCGCGATCTCCCCTTCGTGCTGAGGACCGTGCTCCATTACGCGCTGGAGCTTACACACGCCGAATCGGGGGCGATCCTGCTGGTAGATGCGCATGGTGAGTTGCAGATCGCCTGCCAGCACAACTTAGGAGACCGGGAAGAGGAACTGAAACTGAGTCGTTCGCTGGCCGGCCAGGTCCTGGCCGGTGGGCGCTGGGTATTGACCAACGACGCACAGGGGGACGCGCGCTTTGCTGGAGAACAGTCCGTGCTCGCATACCAGCTAAAATCACTACTGGCGCTGCCGATCCGGGCCAAGGAGACGAT
>JACPFG010000034.1:18766-20523 GCA_016183125.1 Deltaproteobacteria bacterium | reverse complement strand
CCACCGGTTTAGATCGGGGGCCTTTGCCAACGCCGACATGGCCTTGCTCGACGCCTTCACCGACCAAGCCGGGCTGGCTATAGAAAACGCACAGTTGATCGGCGTGCTCACCGAGCGAGGATCTGCCCTAGATGCCGAGGTGAAGGCGACCACGGAGAGATTGCAGCGGGCGGAGGCCTTATTGGAGTCCCAGACCCCGTTTACACCTAAACTAGATTACGGTCCGATAGTAGCCCACGGCGTTTCCATGCAGGCCGTTGTGCGGGTCTGCGATAAGGTGGCCGATACAGATCTGGGAGTGTTGCTACTGGGCGAATCGGGGACCGGCAAGGAGCTGATCGCGCGGGCACTGCATCGCAATCATCACCGGCGCGGTGCCAACCTATTCGTGGCGATCAATTGCGGGGCGATTCCGGCCAACTTAATCGAGAGCGAACTCTTCGGCTACAAGGCCGGGGCGTTTACCGGCGCCACGCGGGACAAACGGGGCCTAGTGGAGGAGGCGGAGGGGGGGACACTCTTTCTGGATGAGGTGACCGAGCTCGACGCCGCCTTACAGGGCAAGCTCTTGCGGGTGTTGCAGGAACGTGAGTGCACCCGGCTGGGCGATACCCGCCCATTTTCATGCGACATCCGGGTAATCGCTGCCTCCAATAAGGACATTGAGGGGATGGTAGCCAGCGGCCGGTTTCGGGAAGACCTCTACTACCGGATCTGCCAGCTTAAGATCACAATGCCGCCACTGTCGGCCAGGGCCGAGGACATCCCAGAGCTGGCCCAAACATTTCTGGCCGAGGCGGCCCCCACAGGTCATCTACGCCTCCATCCGCGGTTGCTGAAACGCCTGCTCGACTACTCCTGGCCGGGCAATGTCCGAGAGTTGCGCAACGTGATCCAGGTGGCGGCCGCACTCTGCGAAGGGGATGTAATCGACGAGCGCGCCGTACCTACATACCATCCACTCGCGTTGCCCACCCAGCCGGACGCTCCATCACCCGCGTCGACCGAGCCACCATCGATCTCCATCGACCCGGATAACCCCTATGACCCGCGCAAGAGCTGGCACGACTACGAGCAGATGATCGTCGCCAAGGCCTTTGCCGCCAACCAGTTCCAGGCCAGACCTACCGCAGCGGAACTCCAGATAGGGCTAACGACCCTCTACAAACGGATCCATGAATGGAACCTCCTCGATCAGGCAAATCCGATTTATCAGGCCCCTTTTCGGTACGAACGCGGCCGGCACCTGGCGGATTATCTACCCCGTGTCTTTATGGCCGCTTATCAATATGCCAACCGGCGACCATACATCGCAATTGCAAGCTTGAAGATAAGCCAGGGATATTTCTACAAGGTGATGCGAGGCGTTCCCCATTAAGGAAGGAGGCTGCAACCGCCCGCTTTCTCGGCCTTAGCCGGAGGTTCTGGCGGCGGGGTGATCTGGCTGGCCTTGGGCGGTGTGCCGCCCGCCTCGACCGGCAGGGTCACCGTATCCATTACGATCGTCTTCCCCCCCTCCTCGCAGGCAACCTCGGTAAATTTGCCGCTCCCTGCGGTGATCGCCCCTTTGCCGAACCCGCTCCGGGGCATCTCGCCGTTGATCCTCTGTTCGTCTCCGTATGGTCCAACTGAGGACTCATTTACGAATGCCGGGTTTACCTCGCCGTACTCGACGGCATATTTCCGGCCCGGCGTGATTCCACGCAGGTAGTAACTCCCGTCGGCGGTAGCTTCCGGGTAACTCGCCCCGGTAAGTG
>JACPFG010000034.1:7613-18737 GCA_016183125.1 Deltaproteobacteria bacterium | reverse complement strand
GGTCGCCCTCGCGATGACCATAGCCCCCTGAAACCCCTTGCCGTCTACGCCTATAAGCTGGCCGGTAATGGCACAGAATTTGGCCGTGAAATCGGGATTGGGATAGAGGCTTGCGGCCGCCACTATGTCATCCAGATGCAGGTCGTCCTGAAGCGGGGTCACGATTCTGGGATACATGGTAGGGACCCCGAGGCCGGCATTCGGAGTGGCCGACCCCTCCAGCTCCTGACCAAGGGCCGAATGATCGATATTTAGCAGGTGCCCGATCTCGTGAACGACCCCCGCGCGAAAAAGGCGCATGGCCGGGTCGTTCTCCTCCGTCTCCGCGGTGATCCCTAGGTCTTGGGCGCGCACACCGCTTAACAGCGTTGCCGCGCCGCGCACGGTGAGCGTTGCCGGATCGATGCTGCAGATCTGCGTATATGCGGCCACGTCCGCCGGATCTGCACCCAGGCTCCATAAAATATTCCCGTCGGGGTCCATGACGATGACGACTCGGTCGGCGCAATATTTTTCATATGTAGGTCGATCGCCTATTGTCCCCTTGACTATTCCACCCGCCGCCGGCTCCAGCGCCACTACGTCGACCGGATAAAGTCCCGGCAGCAAGATCCCTGCCGCGGCCCAGCCATCGAAGGCATCTTTGACCATCTTGCGAACAGTGGCGAAGGGGAGCGGTCCCAAATCCTCTTCCTCGATAAACCACGCCACGACCCCTCCGCCCCATGTGTACGGGATTCCCGACCCAGCTCCATTCCCCTGATCCCACCCGTCGACAAACCACGGACTGGCCGCAAATCCCATTCGGCCGATGAAGAACATACTAACAATTACGAAGAGACGGGCCGCATTCATTGGCGTAATTTTCGCACGATCGAGAGCAATTCGTCATAGGGGAGTGGCCCGGCCGGCTGGGCCGCGACCGCCTGCTCCGACTTGGTAAGTCCCTTAGGCGCCCCACCCTTACCTGCCGGCCCTGTAGGAAAGAGGCCCTGATTACGAAATCCATTAACTACCGTCCGTTTCCCGTCCGGGCCTAGCACTACGCGAAATCTTCCCTGTTCCATCCCGACCGTTACCCACTGACCGGCAGGCGATCGCTTGAGAAAGAGAAGGTACTCCTCGCCAACCTCTAAGATGGCTGCACCCGCCGATCGCGATCCGGGGACGGGCACTCCCCCTGCCTGTTCAAAGCGAAAAGGCTGCGCCGGGTCGAGCGAACCCTTAAGTAACTCGCTGATATGCATGACATATTTTGCAGCGGTCTTTTCGACAACCCTCCCCGCCACGATGACGTCGGCGCGAGCAGTTAACTCCGCAAGCGACCGGGGCACGACCATCGTGGCCATTGCCACGAGCGGAAGACCGAGAAAGACGGCCAGGCACCGTAAAGCGGTTCGAGGCATTAAGTACATTCTACCTAAGTTGTCGGTTGACTCACAATCTAAAGTTGCGTCTGCGGTTTTCTTGCAAATCCGCACCATATCCTTTATACTTTTTTCATGCGTGAAAAAGCCGCCCAACGGGCGGGCGGGCGGGTTATCTTGCTGGTTCTTTGGTTGGCAGGCGCGCTCCTATCTACCTCCTCCCTGCCGGCCGCAACAGACCCGGCGTACCGCCTTTCCGAGGGCGAGGTCTTTGCGCGCGTGATCGGTTATCTGAAGCAAAATTATATCGATCCGCAGCGGATAGACGCCCAAGAGATGCTCCGCTCCGGTCTGCAGCAATTGGCCCGCGCCGTGCCGGAAATCCTTGCCCTGTTCGACGGCAACCAGGCCGTCACGATCACGATCGATCAAGCCTCCCGCAGGTTCCCGCTCGGAACGGTTGGAAACCTTAGCGACCTGGCGAAGCTGCAGCGGGAGATCTTCGCCTTTATAGAGCTCCACTATCACGGGAAGACGGAACCTAAGGAACTCGAGTATCTGGTGGTCGATGGCATGCTCAACGCGCTCGACCCGCACTCGGCACTGCTCACACCCAAGATCTACAACGAATTCAAGATCGGCACGAAGGGGAACTTCGGCGGGATCGGCATCGCGATCGGGGCCAAGGACGGCGAACTGACCGTTATAGCTCCGATCGAGGGAACTCCTGCCTGGCGAGCGGGGCTTAAGGCCAACGACCGCATCATGCAGATCGGCGAGGAGTCTACGATCAACATGTCGCTCACCGAGGCGGTGGAAAAGCTGCGGGGCCGGGTTGGGACCAGCGTCACGATGACGTTGGAGCGATCTGGCCGGGCCCCCTTCACGGTTACTCTCAAACGAGCCGTGATCGAAATCGACAGCGTGCAATCGGTGCTGCTCCGCGAGGAGTCCAAGACGGTTGGGTATATCAAGGTGAAAAGCTTTCAGGAAAACACGGAAAAGGATTTCGTGACCCACTTAGCGCGTCTTACCACGGAGGCCGGAGGCATGCTCGACGGTGTCATACTGGATCTGCGCAATAATCCGGGCGGCCTTCTACAGCAGGCTGTAGCCATAGCCGACCTCTTCCTGGCGGACGGGATAATCGTCTCCACCGTGGGGGCAAACCGGCGCTTTCTGGAGGAGGACGAGGCTCATCGCGACGGCACAGAACCGCCCTATCCATTAATCGTCCTTGTCAACGAAGGCTCCGCCTCCGCCTCTGAGATAGTCGCCGGGGCCTTGCAGGTCCACCGACGGGCGCTACTGGTAGGCTCGCGGACCTTCGGCAAGGGCTCGGTGCAAACGGTCTACGATCTGCGGGACGGCAGCGCGCTGAAGCTGACGATTGCGCAATATCTTACAGGCGGGAAAAACTCGATCCAGTCGGTTGGCGTAACACCTGATGTCGCATTGCTGCCGATTACCGTGGAGAAGGCGGCGATGAACCTAGTGGAAGACAAACACGCCAGCGAGAAAGACCTGGAGCGCCACCTCCTTAAAGAGGGCGCTGCCGAGCCGGCTACACTTGCCCGCCATCATCTCCGCTACTTGACGCCACCCGAGGCGACGCCGTCGGAGGATGAGGCAACTCGCCGCGAATACTCCAATAAACCGGATGTCCAACGGGACTTCGCAGTCGGTTTTGCCAGGCAACTCCTGGTCGGTGGAGGCTGGACTTCCCAGGGGGAAACACCGCTGCTGACGGCGCGGATCAAGGAGACGGAGGGAGCCGAGGCCCAACGACTAATTGCGGCGCTCAAAGATATCGGGATCCCGTGGCAACATGAACGCGCAACAGGCAAACCGCAGTTGCAGATCACTTATCAGCTCGAATCGAAGGATGGGACGCCCGTGAAATCGGCTGCCGTTGGCGAAGAGATCCAGTTGCGACTGACCGCACAAAATGTCGGCTCCGGCCCGTTCTCCCAGTTGCTGGGCACAACCACAGCGGACGAACCTTTTCTAGACAACAAGGAATTTGTCTTTGGCTACCTCCCCCCGGGCGGAAGGAGGAGCTGGACCGTCCCATTAAAGGTCCCGTCCCAGATGACCACCGCCACGTTACCGGTGACGGTGGAGTTTCACGAGGCGAATCTCAATCAGCCCTCCAGCTTTATCGCTATGGTCCCGATCCAGGGGAACCCCAGGCCGCAGTTTGCCTACCATTATAGGCTCGGTCCGCCGGTAGGGAGCAAGGTCCGCCCACAAGGGCTGCTGCCACTAGGCAAATCTATTCCGCTCTATCTAGAGGTAAAAAACATAGGCGAGGGGGCCTCTGCGGAGACTGTAGCCACGATCAAAAATACCGAAGGGAAGGGGCCGTTCATCGAACTGGGCCGAGTGAAATTGGGACGACTTCCGCCGGGCGGTATCGCCAAGGCCGCATTCCGTTTCAGACTCGACCCTGCCTTCGAGGCCGCCACGTTCGCTATGGAGCTGGCCGTCACCGACGCGGCCCTGATGGAGGCTGTCACTAACCAGATCGAGTTCACCGTGGGATCGGGCGAAATCAAACCCGCTGCCGGCCCCTGGTATCAGGGACCGGAGATCACTATGACTGGGCTCGTCCTCCCGGCGATTACAGCAGGGCCGCGTCAGCGGATAGTTGCCAAGATCCGCGACGACCAGCGAGTGAAGGACTATTTCATCTTCGTTGGCGACGACAAGGTTTTCTACCAGGCAAATTCCCAGGAGGGGAACTCTCTCTCACTGGAGACCGAGATCGCGCTCAAGGTGGGCGGCAACTTCGTCACGGTAGCGGCGCGCGATAATAACGACCTGTTGAGCCGGCGGACGGTATTTATCCTGCGCACAGGCGACGGCAATACCGCAATGAAGCAGTAACCACGCACCATGGCCATGCAAATTCTCCGTGGCTCCGATAATATCGCCAACCCACTCGTGCGGGCCGTTCTGACAATGGGGAACTTCGATGGGGTCCATCGCGGCCATCAAGCCATTTTAGCCCGCGTCGTAGATGTGGCTCGCTCAATCGGTGGCACTCCGGTTGTCTATACGTTCGATCCCCATCCTGCTACAGTACTCGCCCCGGAGCGTCCTTTTTTCCTGCTTCAGACGATCCCTCAGCGTCTGCGGGTACTGGCCGACTGCGGTATCGCCGTGACCGTCCTGGAACCCTTTACCGCCTCACTGGCTGCCCTCGCACCGAAGGATTTTTTCGATAACATCCTGCGTGCGCGGATAGCGCCGACTCATGTAATCGTAGGATACGACTTTACCTTCGGTCTCCACCGCGCGGGTCGCGTGGAACTCCTCAAGACCCTCGGCTCACGCCACCTTATTTCGGTGGAGGTGATCGAACCGGTATTCGACAAGGAGACCCTCATCAGTTCGACCTACATCCGCCAGTGTCTCCGCGAGGGCCGGATAGCGTCGGCCACCGCAGCGCTGGGCAGGCCGCATGCGATCGAAGGGGCGCTGGTGCGCGGCCGTGGGATCGGCCGACAGATCGGTTTTCCGACCGCCAATCTCCTTCCAGACAATGCGCTCATCCCGCCTGACGGTGTATATATCACGAGCGTCAGGTTAGATAACCGGACCTATCCTGCCGCCACATACATCGGCCGTAACCCCACCTTCGGCGGTGAGACTCAAGTAATCGAGACCTACCTGCTCGATTTCGCAGGGACCATCGAGGCGGAACGGATGGAGATCGCCCTGCACGAGCTGCTGCGTGGCGACGTCCGGTTCGATTCTACGGACGCATTGCGCACACAGATAGAAAAAGATGTTGCCGCCGCCCGAAAATATCATACAAACAGGACGTGAAAGAAACACCGCGGATTCTCGGGATAATCGGCTACCCGCTCGATCAGACCTTGTCTCCGGCTATCCATAACGGCGCCTGTCGCCGTATGGGGCTCCCATTCTGCTATCTCCCCTTTGCTGTGGCACCGCGCTATCTGCCTAATCTGCTGCGCTGTATGCGACTGACGGATGTGGAAGGCCTTAATGTGACCACACCGCATAAGGTGGCCGTTGTCCCCCTCCTGGATGGGCTCGATCTCCTGGCCCGCCGGATCGGGGCGGTTAATACCATTGTGCTGCGAAGGGGTCGATATATCGGCTACAATACCGATGCCCCTGCCTTCGCGACTGCCCTACATGCGGTCACCAGGCGCGACTGGGCTGGGGCCTCGGCCACGGTACTCGGTGCCGGCGGGGCCGCTCGGGCCGTGATATATGCCTTGGGAGAGACAGGGGTCGATCAAGTAACGATAATAAATCGAAGGTTGACAACCGCTGCCAAGCTGGTTGCCCATTTTCACCGCGCGCTTCCCAGGGTCAAGATGGTGGCCAGACGCTGGTCGACAGAGTCGCTTCGAAAAGCGATGCCGACAACGGATCTCCTCGTTCAGGCAACGACACTCCCATACGAGAGCGCGCTGCGGACGGCACTTAATTATATTCCACCTTCCGCAACCGTCTTCGATCTTAACTACGGGGCAAAAACAACCCGGATCGGCAGGCTGATAAAGCGGCAGGGATTCCGGTATGTTGACGGTCTTCCGATGCTGATCGAACAGGCGGCCCTCTCTTTTGCCATCTTTACCGGCCGGAAGATGGATCGCAAGGGAGCCAGCCGTGATGCGCATAACTCATTGATTTATAATGCAATTTATAAATCGCCATAAATTGCCATACTTAAGTAGGAGTTGAATTCTACCCCAAAAAGTAGCAGCCCACCCGGAAAAGCGGCATCGGCGGGCGTCCGAACAATCTGATCGTCATTTTCCCCAAGTAATGACAACCAGTTAGCCAAAGTGCCGGAGCAATCCTCATGGCACGATCTTTGTATCGTTTGTATTTGGAGGTGTTGAAAAAAAGTTATGGAAGAGAAGAAATCCCTCCCGCGGGTGCTGATCCTTGATGACGATCCCCTATATTTGCGAGTCTGGGAAAAGGTCTTTCGCGGAATCGCGGACTGCCACTACTGTTTGACGAACGATCCCTATGCTGCCATGGCCCTGCTGCAAAGCCAGCCGACTGACCTGGTGATCAGCGATGTCGTGATGCCTGAGGAGATCGGGTATAATATCGCTACATTAGCTCGTAAACACCAACCTGGCGCTGCTGTTGTCTTGACGACCGGATATGATTGTCAACTCTCGCGATTTAACCTGCAGGACCCGCACTTTCACATCTTGTACAAGCCTTATCGGAACATCTCCGATGTCCAGCGGCTTATCCTACACCTCCTTAATAGGGACGGGGTCTTTGCCGACTTGAGCGAGGACTCGGTAAGCGATAACCCCGACTACCCCGATGTCAAGGAGTGGCGGTTGTAAGAAAAAATGCGGTAGCATTTTTTGTGTTGACCCCCCAGCGATGCCACATATAGGCTGACTGCCATGGGATTGACGTATCTCAATGCGCGACTGGCCGCGCGAGGCCCCAAAGGGCATCGCTCCGTTCAGTTCTTAGCCGATAGCGGAGCCATCTATTCCGTGTTGCCTGAGCCCATCTGGAAAAAAATGGGCTTGAAGCCCTTGCGTGAGGTGGAATTTACGCTTGCCGACGGCACTGTGATAACGCGCCAGGTCTCCGAGTGTTTCTTCGAGGTCCAAGGGCAAGGAGGAACCTCCCCCGTAATCCTCGGCCACAAAGACGACGCCCCGCTCCTCGGTGCGGTCACCCTAGAAGTCCTCGGCCTTATGCTCAACCCCCTCTCCCGTGAACTCCTCCCGATGCGAATGATGATGGCCCACGTGGGAAAGTAGAAAACACCGATAGTTTGGCAAATATGGAGCGGTGAGTGGCGGTTATAACCCCCGAACATAGCTCGAGATGAGGGTCTTGAGCCCCGCGTAATCGAACTGGACGGTGATCTTCTGTTTTTCCCCGCATCCGTCCGCGCGTCGGACGATCCCCTCGCCGAAGGTCGGATGCATGACTCGGTGGCCGACGCGAAAACCCTCACTCATCTCATCGGGCACGCATTGGTTAAAATCGTCATCAGTGAGCTGCGAGACATCGCTTGCCTGCGGTTCGATTAATTCCTCCGGAATTTCCTCCAGGAACCGCGACGGCACATTATATTGCTCGCGACCATGGAGCCGGCGGCGGTGGGCATAAGTGAGCGTGAGTTGCTTACGTGCGCGCGTCATCCCGACGTAACAAAGCCGTCGCTCCTCCTCTAGCTCCTCCGGGTCGTCCATCGCGCGGCTGTGTGGAAAGAGGCCCTCTTCCATCCCGACGAGGAATACGCAATCGAACTCAAGCCCTTTCGCCATGTGCATCGTCGTCATCACGACCGCGCAGGCACCATCTTCTAGCCGGTCAATGTCGCTGACGAGCGCGACCTGGTCGAGAAAACCGGTGAGTGTCGGCTCCCCTTCCAGTGGCCGATACTCCTCCATGGCTCGCGCTAACTCCTCCACGTTTGCGATCCGCTCTTCCGCCTCCTCGCCTTCCACTTCGCCGAGCCAGCGAACGTAGCCGGTGCATTCGAGGAGGTGATCGAAGAGGGCACGCAATGGACTTCCCCCCTCCCTTGAGGGGAGGGGGCCGAGGGGAGGGTGAGCACACAACGTACGCAATGCATCAATCAGCACCCGAAACTCCGCCAATCGTCTGCGGGTGCCGGGAGCAAATTCGGCGAGGGCCGACGAATCGCCGAGCAATTCGTAGACACTTATCCCTCGCCGCGCCGCGGCACCGATCAGCCGATCCACCGTGGTTTTCCCGATCCCTCGCGGTGGGAGATTGATCACTCGCTCCAAACTGACGCCGTCGTGCGGGTTCACCAGCAATCGCAAATAGGCCAGACAATCCTTCACCTCGCGCCGTTCGTAAAACCGGATCCCGCCGAAGATCTGATACGGAATCCCCCGCGTGCGAAATGCCTCCTCGAAGACGCGCGATTGCGCATTGATCCGATAAAAAATCGCAATCTCGTCCCGCCGCGACCCTTCGGCCACCAGCGTGCGGACGGCATCAATCACATTGCGGGCCTCGTCCAGATCGTTCCCATATGCCTGAACGGTGAGGTGTGCCCCTTCCAGGTTTTCGGTCCAGAGGTCTTTCGGTTTCCGCCACTGATTGTTCGTGATCACGGCATTGGCGGCGTCGAGAATTCGTTTCGACGAGCGATAATTCTGTTCGAGCTTGATCACGGTGGCGTTCTGATAATCCTTTTCGAACGATAAGATGTTATTAAGGTCCGCCCCGCGCCATGCGTACACACTTTGATCAGGATCTCCTACCACGGCAAGATTCTGCCGAGCCTGTGTCAGGAGCCGCACCAACTGATACTGGGCGTGGTTCGTGTCTTGATATTCATCAATCAGGAGATGGCGGAACCGTTCCTGATACCGGGCGCAGATAGCAGGGTGTTCGCGGAAGAGTCTGACCACCAGATAGATCAGGTCGCCGAAGTCGCATGCTCGCGCCTCGCTGAGCCGTTTCTGATAGAGCGCATACACCTCGGCCATCTTCTCCCCATACGTCTCCTTCGCCACGGCCGCGACCTCCGCGGGCCCAAGGCACTGGTCCTTGGCCCGGCTGATCTGTGCCGCCAGGCTCCGGGGCGGATTGCGCTTATCATCCAGATTGAGGGCTGCACAAACGGCGCGGATGAGCTTCACCTGATCGTCCTCGTCATAGACGACGAAGTCGCGGGCCAGCCCCAGGTGCTGCGCCTCCTGGCGCAAGATGCGCAAGCCCGTTGAATGGAATGTCGTGAGCCAGATCCCGGCGGCGCCTTGTCCGATCATTTGCTCGACGCGCGTCCGCATCTCGCGCGCGGCCTTATTAGTGAACGTCACCGCCAGGAGCTCGTGCGGGCGGGCGCGGCGCGTGCGCAACAGGTGCGCGATCCGGTGTATCAGCACGCGGGTCTTGCCGGAGCCCGCGCCGGCCAAAATCAGCAAGGGCCCATCGCCATGTTCGACTGCTCGGAGTTGTTCGGGATTTAAATCCATTATGAGACGCCAACGATATCCGACAGGACCCACCGCTTGTCAAGCCCTTCGCGCCTCGTTCCCACCTCGTTGAAACGGATCCCTCACCATTTGAATACCATATTGACTGCTGGTATATGTGCTGGTATCGTGGGGACATGGAAGCGGCAAGAAAAATTACCGTCCAACTGCCTTCACGATTACTCCGCAAGGCCCAAGCCGCGACGGGCACGGGACTAACCCCTACCGTTCGTCAAGGGTTGGAACTGCTTGCGGCAGGGGGGGCATATGACCGGCTACGTCGCTTGCGCGGCAGGGTGCGGTTCTCTATCAATCTCCGACGGTTGCGTGAAGATCGCTCATGATTGCCCTCGATACGAGCTCCCTCATTGCCTATCTCACTGGTGGAGGAGGGAATGACGTGGAACGTGTCGAAGACGCATTGCAGCATCACTGGGCCGTCCTTCCGCCGGCGGTCTTCGCCGAACTCTTCAGCGATCCGAAACTTTCTCGCGAGATCGCTGCCCTCTTCAAAGAGCTTCCGCTCCTGGCGCTCCACGCGGGCTATTGGGAGCGGGTGGGCCTGCTCCGCGCGCAGATACTCCAGATGGGCCGCAAGGCGCATCTCGCGGATGCCCTCATTGCCCAGTCGTGTATTGATCATGATGTCCCACTGGTGACGCGGGACCCGGACTTCCGGCACTTCGCGCGGCCGGGCGGTCTCAAGTTGTTCCGCTAGCGCAACGCATTACTTCCGCAAGGCGGCCAAGAACCCACTGAAATCACTCAGCTTCAACCCCCATCAACTGCAATGCCATTGCCAGCAATGGCATTGCGCCGTGCCATGTGCCATGAAAGATTTCGTGTTTGATTTAGCCCCTTCCATCATATAGGCCCTCACGGCACGGCAGGCCTCGCGAAAGGAGCGGGCGATCTATGAAGAAACGACGTGAACATCATGAGTATGATGAGACAGATACAACGGCATGGATTGATCCAAGGCAACGGCTCTCTCTGAAGCAGTTGGGGTTCAAACTCCCCCCAACGCCGCCGACCCAGGTCCTTTCCATTCGGTTGCCGACATTCCTGCTCAACCAATTGCGCGCCAAGGCGAGTGCGATTGACATCCCCTATCAGGCGCTCATTAAAATGATCCTTGCCCGCTCCGTGCATCACAAATCCTTCTCTGGCGCATAATTGTCTGCAGGAACCACATCGGTAATGCCATTGCGCCGTCACGGTGTGCCGGTAATGCGTGGCATCTATGGGCCACGCGGAGGCCGTAGCCACATACGGCGCAACGCCGCCGATCGACCACAAGAGGACGGGCGGACGGTCAGGTGCATGTGGCGGGATATCTCCCCGTGAAGCAGGCGTCGCAGAACTGGTCGGAAGGGACGGACTGCTCGAAGGCGTATAGCCCTTCACGGCTCAGATAGCCCAGCGAATCGGCCTCAAGGAACCGGGTGACCTGATCTACGGACATATTGGCCGCTATCAATTCTTCGCGAGTGGGGATGTCTATGCCGTAGTAGCAGGGCCAGCGGGTCGGCGGCGCGGAGATCCGCACATGCACAGCCGTCGCGCCAGCGGCTCGCACCATCCGTACGATCTTGCGCATAGTGGTCCCACGCATGATCGAGTCGTCGATCAGCACCACGCGCTTCCCCTTCAAGACCGAGCGTATAGGATTTAGCTTTAACTTCACGCCGAAGTCCCGGATCGACTGTTCCGGCTCGATAAAGGTCCGCCCCACGTAGTGGCTGCGCAGCAGGCCCATCTCGAACGGC
>JACPFG010000034.1:0-7598 GCA_016183125.1 Deltaproteobacteria bacterium | reverse complement strand
CAGGCCCATCTCGAACGGCAGGCCGGCGACCTTGGCAAATCCGATCGCTGCCGGAAGCCCGGAATCGGGTACCGGCACCACTACATCGGCAGGTGCCGGCTGCTCCCGAGCGAGCGCCTCCCCCAGCCCTACACGGACGCGATAGACATTGCGACCGTAAATCTGACTGTCAGGTCGCGCAAAATATATATATTCGAAGACACAGTGGGCGCGGCGTCTGGGCGCTGCGATCATTGTGGAGGTCGTCCCGGCGGGACCTACCACCACCATCTCACCAGGCTCAACTTCGCGGACGAACTTGGCTTGCACCAGATCGAGCGCGCATGTCTCAGACGCCACAACGATTGCCCCGTCCAGCTGACCTAGCACCAGCGGCCGCCATCCATACGGATCGCGCACCGCTACTAGCTGTCCGTCGCCGAGAAATACCAAGGAATAGGCCCCGGCGACACGGTTACAGGCAGCCGCGATCCGATCGGGAAGCGGCGCATCACCTGTCCCGGCAAGCAGGTGCATAAAGACCTCGGAGTCCATCGTCGATTGAAAAACGGCCCCCCGCGCGGTGAGCTCGCTGCGCAGCGATTGCGCATTAGTTAGGTTCCCGTTGTGCGCCGCAGCCACCCATCCCTTGGCGTCGTTCACAACGCAGGGCTGCGCGTTTTCGAAGACCGATGCCCCGGCTGTGGAATAGCGTGTATGTCCGATGGCCGACGTCCCCCGCAATTGTTGCAATGTCGCACGCGTGAAGATTTCGGCGACGAGTCCCATCCCCTTGTGCTGGTGGAGCACCTTACCTTCCGCAGCGGCTATGCCGGCGCTCTCCTGCCCCCTGTGCTGCAGCGCATGCAGGCAGAGATATGCCAGATTCGCCGCCTCCGAATGATTATAGATGCCGACAATTCCGCACATTAGAGAAATCCCATTTTTTGTTCGAGACCATTCCACCAACAGTCGGCTAGTTCGTCAACTGCACAATCGATCCAATCATTTATTTTTAGCCGCCTTCCACCCACCGTACCCAAAACCGATGCGGGGCAATTGCACTCTTTGGCAATCGTCAGTAGCAGATCGACATCGGCATCACTAGTAGTAACGAGGATCCGCGAGGCGGTCTCACCGAACAGGAGGCCATCGACGCGGTTCCCCTCCGGGAGTGTAATTCGTGCCCCTAGCAATTGCGCCCTATTGCTTACGCAGCACTCCGCTAACGCGACAGCAAGTCCGCCGTCGCTGCAATCGTGGGCCGACCGGATAAGTCCCCGCTGTATGCCTATAAGACAGGCGCGCCCTACCGCCAACTCCCTGCTGAAATCTAGCATGGGCGGACGGCCCGCCACCTGCCCGCAGATGGTCGCCAGATACGAGCTCCCGCCCAACTCCTCCATATTTTCCCCCAGCAGCAGGATCGTGTCGCCGGAGGCGACGAAGGACTGCCGACAGGCCTTCTGGATATCGTCGAGAATCCCTACCATGCCTACTATCGGGGTCGGAGCAATCGCCACGCCGTCGGTCTCGTTATAAAAACTTACATTGCCGCTCACTACCGGCGTACCGAGTTGGCGGGCGGCCTCGGCCATCCCAAGTATGCACTGCTCAAACTGCCAGCAGACCTCCGGGCGTTCCGGGCTACCGAAATTGAGGCAGTCGGTAAAACCGACCGGCCGGGCACCGCTGCAGACGACGTTGCGCGCGGCCTCAGCCACGGCCAGCGCCGCGCCCCAGTACGGATCTAGCGTGCAGTAGCGGGACCTACTACCGTGTAGATCCCCACCATAGCATCGTCATGACAAAAGACCCACTCTTTGCTGGCAATGTTCGGGTCCGCCAAAAGCCGGCGGAGCACTGCATTGCAATCGCGTGGAATAGGCATCGAGGCAGGGTCAAATTGTTGGATCCCTTCTTGCCCGGCGGGACGCCGACGGGGTCGTTCATAGACCGGTGCCCCATGCACCACTGCCGCCACTGGGAGATCGACCACCGTTTCGCCATGAAAGGTCGCCACGACGCGCCCAGTGTCGGTCACCTCGCCGATCACAACGGCCTCCAGATCCCACTTGGCAAAGACTGCCCTCACCTCCTCCTCGCGCCCCGCGGTGACAACGCACAACATCCGCTCCTGCGATTCGGAAAGGAGGATCTCGTCCGGCGTCATCCCGCTCTCCCGTTGCGGTACGCGGTCGCACGCAATGCGCAGCCCCGTCCCAGCGCGCCCGGCCATCTCGAAGGCGCTGCTCGTCAGACCCGCCGCGCCCATGTCTTGCACGCCTACTATCGCCCCGGTGGCGAAGGCCTCCAGGCAGGCCTCTAGCAGCAATTTTTCCGTGAACGGATCGCCGACTTGGACCGTCGGTCGTCGAGTTTCGTTTCCGTCGCCGAAGGCGGCGCTTGCCATAGTTGCCCCGTGGATCCCATCACGACCGGTAGTTGCCCCCACATAGAGGAGAGGATTCCCGATCCCTTCGGCGATCCCCCGCATAATACGATCCCGCGGGACGATTCCGATGGTCATTGCGTTCACCAAGATATTGCCGTTGTAACTATGATCAAAGACAACCTCACCGGCCACGGTGGGCACCCCCATGCAGTTCCCATAACCTCCGATACCGGCGACGACCCCACGCAGATAGTGGCTTGTCTTTGGATGATCGATCGCGCCGAAGCGAAGGCTGTTGGCACTGGCTATGGGACGAGCCCCCATCGTGAAGATGTCGCGCAAAATTCCACCTACACCCGTGGCGGCTCCCTGGTACGGCTCGATAAATGAGGGGTGATTGTGCGACTCCATCTTGAAGGCAATCGCCAGCATAGGGTCCAGGGCTATGATGCCGGCATTTTCTCCAGGACCTTGCAGAACGTCCGAGCCGGTCGTGGGCAGATGGCGCAATAAGGCCTTAGAACTCTTGTAGCTGCAGTGTTCCGACCACATCACGGCGAAGATGCCGAGCTCCGCCTGATTCGGCTCACGCCCAATCGCCACGCAGATGCCGGCATACTCATCGGCGGTAAGGCCATGTTGTGTGATCGCCTCAGGCGCAGTCATTTTTGCCCTTCCGTTGTTTCCATTGCTCTATCGACTCAAAGATGCAGCGACCATCCGTTCCGCCAAGCAGCGCCTCGGCACACCGTTCCGGATGCGGCATCAACCCGAGCACATTACCGGCCTCGTTGCACACCCCCGCGATGTTGGCGATCGAGCCGTTGGGATTAGCGGTCCTTCCGGTTAGTCCGTCCGCATCGCAATATCTAAAGACGATTCGGCGTTCAGACTCCAGCGTCTGCAAGGTTCCGCCGTCTACATAATAATTTCCGTCCATATGCGCGATCGGCATACGCACTATCGGCGCCAGCTTGCCTTTATTTCCGCTCCACGCGCAAGTAAAAGGAGTGGATACATTCTCAACACGCAGCGTCACGTCGCGACATTCGAACCTAAGCGAGGCATTGCGCAGAAAAGCCCCGGGCAGGAGCCCTGCCTCGGTCAGGATCTGAAAGCCGTTGCAGATGCCTAGCAACAACCCACCTTTGCGGGCAAACTCCGCTACCTCAGCCATGATCGGGGATCGGCGCGCGATGGCGCCAGCGCGCAGGTAATCGCCATAGGAAAACCCGCCCGGCAGGATCACGATATCCGCTGTCGGCAAAATAGACTCCGTATGCCGGACAAAGCGGAAAGATTGGCCGCAGACATCGGCCACGACGTGTGCACAGTCACGATCGCAATTGCTGCCGGGAAAGACGACGATGGCGAACGTCATCCCACCTCGATCTGGTACCGTTCGATTACCGGGTTGGCCAGCAGCTGCCTGCACATGGAATCGACCCTCTCGCGCGCGGTTGCAGTATCTCCGGCCACATCCATCTCCACGAGTCGACCGAGCCGAACGGAGGACGCCTCGGCAAATCCCAAGCCTCGCAGCGCATGCTCGACCGCCTTCCCCTGAGGATCGAGCACCCCCTCTTTTAACATGATATGTACAAGCACTTTCATTAGGAGACGCTCGCGCAGACTAACCGATACACCCGCTGGTACGCTACTATTACAGGGGCTCGCGCCCCTTTCATCGGGGGCTCTGCCCCCGTCCCCCCGAAATCATGCGCGCTCGGACTGGCAAAGCCAGATCCTCGCACGCCACCACTTCCCTCAACGCCGCACGCGCGGCTGGTTTCATTGCCTTTACGAAACACTTGCACAAACAAGCCGGTACACCCGCTGGTACGCCTCCTCAACACGGCCCAGGTCGCGGCGGAATCGGTCTTTGTCTAATTTTTCGCGGGTCGACTTGTCCCATAGCCGGCACCCATCTGGTGTGATCTCGTCTGCCAGCAGTAGCGTTGGTCCCCCGCTCCCCTTATGCCACCCAAATTCCAACTTGAAATCTACCAGGCAGATCCCCATCTGATCAAAGTAGGCCCGCAAGAAGTCGTTGACACGCCGGGTGATCGTCTCGATCGCTGTCAGGTCCTCCCTGCTGGCCAGACCGAACGCAACGGCGTGATCCGCGTTTATCATCGGGTCCCCCAGCGCGTCGTTCTTATAGTAATATTCGAGCACGGGGAATGGGAGCACCGCCCCCTCCTCCCTCCCCATCCGCTTTGCAAGCGAACCGGCGAGCAGATTGCGCTGGACCACCTCTAACGGAATTATGTCGCATCGTTTGACCAACATCTCACGATCAGAGAGGCGATCGACGAAATGATTCGGAATCCCTTCGCGGGTAAGAAATTGAAACAGGATAGTAGAGATGTGGTTGTTGATGACCCCCTTATTCAGGATAGTGCCGCGTTTTTGGGCGTTGAAGGCCGTGGCATCGTCCTTGAAATATTGGATCAGGAGCTGCGGGTCATCGGTGGCGTAAAGGATCTTGGCCTTCCCCTCGCGCAACTTGTCGAGTCGCATCACCATCAGTGAAACACCCTCCGAAAAATGGCGTCGACATGCCGCGTGTGACGCCGCGGATCGAAGCAGGCAGCGATGGCTGCGGGCGTAAGATAGCGCGCCACTACCGGATCTGCCGAGATCCCGGCGCGAAATCCGCCGCCCGCCTGCCTGGCACGCATTGCAACACGCTGCACCACTCGATACGCCATTGTACGCGTACAGCCGGCCATCACCAGGGCCAATAGCAGTTGCTGGGAAAAAATCAAGCCGTCCGTTCGCTCAAGATTGGCGCGCATCTGAACCTGATCGACCCGCAGGCCGCTTAAGATCCCCGCCAGCCGATGGAGCATGAAGTCGATGGCGATGCTTGCATCAGGACCGATCACACGCTCCACTGATGAGTGGGAAATGTCCCTCTCGTGCCATAATACGATATTTTCCAAGGCAGCACCGGCGTACTGGCGCACTAGCCGGGCCAATCCGGTGAGATTCTCGGCCATAACCGGATTGCGTTTGTGCGGCATTGCCGAGGAGCCTTGCTGTCCGCGCCCGAATGGTTCCTCTACCTCCCGCACCTCGGTCCGCTGCAGATGCCGGATCTCCACAGCGATCTTCTCCACTGTCCCCGCCATCTCTGCCAACACGGCAAAATACTCGGCGTGTCGATCCCGCTGGATTACCTGTGTTGATACAGGTGCCGGCTTGAGACCCAGCCTTGGCAAGACGTACCGCTCTACAGCCGGCGGAATATTGGCATAAGTCCCCACGGCCCCGGACAGTTTCCCTACCGCCAGTCGCGGGCGCATCTGCGCTAACCGATCGCCGTGCCGGCCTAGCTCATCGTACCAAACCGCAAGCTTGAGCCCAAAGGTGATCGGTTCCGCGTGCACGCCGTGCGTCCGGCCGATCATGAGTGTGTATCTATGCCGCCGCGCCAGACGCCGCAGTATCTGCCGCACTGCAGTTACCCGCGCAGCGATAAGATCGCATGCTGCCACCAGCTGACAGGCCAGTGCAGTGTCGACAACATCCGATGAGGTGAGCCCCATATGCAGATATCGCCCCATTGGGCCAACCTGCCCCATCACCATCGCCAGAAATGCGGTGACATCGTGACGCGTGGCAGCCTCGATCCTCTCCATCCGTCGCGGCACGATCCGAGCGCGACGCCTAATCGCAATAGCCGCGCGCCGTGGGACCTTCCCAAGTCGCGCCCATCCCTCTACGGCGAGGCACTCTATCTCCAGCCAACGGCGAAGACGGGCCTCTTCGCTCCAGATAACCGCCATTTCCGGCAAGGTATACCGCGGGATCATAGGAAACACCGCGCTCGGGGAACAGTTGCTAACTAACCGACATTGCTGCTGAAATCTTATGCAATGCGAGCGTGTCATCCTTATAGTGGGGAGCTTTATCCAATGCAATAGAAAATGCCCTCAGGACCGTTGCGCGAGGGAGACAAATCCAGTAGGATGGTTTGTCATGATTAAGTCAGCTGTTTTTCTGGGTGTAATGCTGCTGCTGAGCACTCCGTCTCTTTCGCAGGATGCGTTCCAGCGAACGCGTCGGCTTTTCGACGATCCGAGAATTGGATCTCGCGCCCCGGTGGCCCAGCGTGCCGATGAGACCTTCGACGAGGGGTTGTTTGAAGACGCCCGAGAGCCGGCGCCTGGCCTCCCTGAGGCACCAGACGGCAAACAACCTGGCGCACCCTCTCCACAGCGCCGACTGACGATCGATGCGGTCGTAGTGGTCGATTACGTCTTCTTCCATTCTCCAGATCGGTTCAAGGTGAAATATCACCTAAATTTGGGCGGGGACGTCTCCCAGGAGATCAGCGTACTCAAAGGCTCCGCCAAGATCTCGACCGATGTGAGCGGGTATCTCGCCAAGTGGTCGGAGGGGGAATGCGTCCTGCGCGTCAGCATCGCGGAGGTTCCATACGAGATCACGTTCAAGAAGAGCTCGGAGAACGAGGCAGACGTAGAGGTCAAGTTCACCCAACCGATCCTGGAGGATTGGGAGTCCCTCTGCACGTTCCTGGACGACCCCAACGCCAAGCTCAATACAAAAGGCAATCCGGAAAAATGGATCGCCATTGCCCTCGAGAAGGCCTCCCCTTCTCTTAATCGCCTAGTGACCCCTCTCAGCACCGACGAGCCGACCTCGCTCAAGTTCACGATCCCGAAACATACCGTAAAAGATGAAAACATCGGAAGCGCAGAAGTGGACGGGACCGGCGTGGTCACCATCCAGCCCGGTACCGGCGAGGCCGCAACCGAAAAATCCGCCACACCGTAACCCTTACATGCCACAACATTTTTTGTATTTTTTCCCGGATCCGCAGGGACAAGGGTCGTTGCGACCGACCTTAGGCCCATGCGGCATCGTTGCCTGTCCGGACGGCACGGAAGCAGCGCCGAACGGAGTTCGTCCGCCGCCAACGGCACTGACCGCGCCGCCTTGAGCCGCAGCATCCACGCCCCCCGCAGCAAAGGCCTCCATAGCGCCATGCCCCATCGTCATCGGTTGGGAACGGGCCGCGGGGAGCGAAACCTCCGCCTCCTGCGCGCGGATCTGCACGCGGGCGAACTTCTCCACCATGTCCGACGCAAACAGCTGCATCATCCCTCTAAATAGGGCATAGGCCTCCCGTTTATATTCCACCAACGGGTCGCGCTGCGCGTAGCCGCGCAGACCGATCCCCTCTTTTAGATGG
>JACPFG010000043.1 GCA_016183125.1 Deltaproteobacteria bacterium | reverse complement strand
CGCTGCGCTGCAGGCCGATTCATGCGAGATCTACACCGATGTCGACGGAATCTATACCGCCGATCCGCGCTGGGTGCCGGCTGCCCGCAAGCTCGACCGGATGGCGTACGAGGAACTCCTCGAGATGGCCGGCGCGGGGGCGAAGGTGGTGCAGATGCGCTCGGTACAACTTGCAGCACGCTACGAGGTGCCGCTGCACGTCCGCTCAGCTCTACGATTAGATCGCTCCGGCACCACGGTGGTGCGAGAGGATCCGAGGATGGAAGCCACCCTTGTTTCCGGTGTGACTCATACGATAAACGAGGCGAAGATTGCCGTTCGTCGTATTCCCGATAGACCTGGTGTTGCAGCGCGGCTCTTCGACCCGCTGGCCAGGGCCAATATCAATGTCGACATGATCGTCCAGACGATCGATACCGCTGGCAATTCCGAGATCGGATTCACCGTGGCCAAAGAGGATCTGAAAAAGACCCTGCAATTGACCGAACCGGCCGCAAGGGCGATCGGTGCCGCTCAGGTGGAGGCAGCGGGCGACGTCTCCAAGGTATCGATCATCGGAGTGGGGATGCGCTCGCATGCCGGGGTTGCAGCCAAGCTCTTCGAGGTCTTGGCGGGCGAACAGATCAACATCCTGCTGATCTCCACTTCAGAGATCAAGGTCTCTGTTGTGATCGATATGCCCCATGCAAAGCGGGCCGTTAGCGCCTTGCACGCCGCCTTCGGGCTGGATGAGAAAGCGCCCTGACATGGCAGCGGCCCGTGCCATGATAGCGCTCACCGTTCTCCTACTAGTCTGGTCCGCGTCTCAATTTTTAGGACCTGCTAAGTCACCCCAGCCACCTCACCCTTACCGCGTCGATGGGATAAGGCCGGACTCAGCGCAGGCGGCACTCCTCATCGGCCAATCTATCGATCCCAACCTGGCAGACGAGACGACATTGGCGCTGCTCCCCGGTATCGGTCCGGCGCTTGCGGAACGTATCGTGAAATATAGGGCCACGCACGGTCCGTTTAGATCGATTGATGATATAGCAGCCGTGCCGGGGATCGGCCCACGAATGATCGTTCGCCTTCGACCTTGGATAGCGATAGGCCCCTAGTCAAGGAATTGACATGACGGCAGGCCATTATCATTCCGATAATATCGAGCGGGTAGGCGGGAAGAGGGCGCGGGAAAAAATACCGTGTTATGAAGAGGATAGATATCGGTCCGGACCTTCTCGTTGGCACCGCATTTGCACAATGACGGATGGGGAATCTATCCATGCTGCGACGCATCTTAATTTTCTGTGCTACTCTCTTTGTCTGCGGGGCCGTTTATGGGGGAGAAACCGTCCCGTTTAGCGATCCGCTCTCGCTTGCGCTCCCATCTCAACTCCCCTCCACACCATCGCAGATCCATTTCTTCCGCCATCCTGTCTTAAGCGGGGAGCTTTTCGGCGCCGCCAGCGCATGTGTGCAGATAGGCGACACCTGTTACGCGGTCGATGATTATCTGGCCCTGGGCGAGCGCGCCTATCAGGACTGCCAACATGCGGTTGAACAGGCCTATACTCCCATCCTTGCCGAGGCCGCCGCAATTCGCGCTACCTTCCAATTACCGCCGGCACCGGGCGAGTTGGCGAGCGCACTACAGGGCATTATTGCCGCTTGCGAATCGGGTCCCGATCCTTCAGCGATAGTGCAGTCACTGCAGCTGGCCGATCTGCGTGCAACGCCAGATGGCCTCTTCCCCATCAATACGGGGCAGTGGATCGAGCCATACGCCGATGGGTTTCCGCTGGCGGCAGGGACACCTGCCGGGGCTGCCATCGTGCGCGGCCTAAATGGAATAGACGGCATCGCTACTGTCACTCCAATCACCACCGCGCCGATGAAGATAGGCGGGGCGTCCATCAAATTACCGACCGCCCCCTCCCTGCAATACTTTCGCTTTGGATCCGACGGACGGCTTCGGTTCCACTCCATGGCGACCGGGTGGTGGACGCCGGAACTGGCTGCAGCAAGCAACCCGGCTGAGCTGGGGGGCCTGCGCGCCGAGGAACAAGCGGTCTTGATCGCGTCCGCTGATCTGTTCGGTTCCGGCGGTGGAGATCTGGTGGTGGCCAACCGCGGGGACGGTAACCAGGCCTTTGTAACTATCTACAGGCGCAAAAACCAGGACGGGACGACCTTTCGGGATCTTTACGAGTGGAAGGGGGCGCTGAACCTCTGGGGGACAGAACCTTACGGTATCGCAGTAGCAGCGGAGACGAGCGGCCCTACACCTGTCTTTAGTGTCTTTGTAGCAACAAACCAACCGGCACCCGATGGACACTATTACGTTAACAGGATTGCGGTTAAGGATGGGAAACCGGCGGTGATACCGATCATCGTCGGGAAGGTCGGGATGACCGGCGGTTATGGTCCATTTCGGATCGCGACCGTGGCGGAAGGTCCGCCCCGCGATCTGAATGCCGACGGATTACCCGATTTTGTCCTTACCTGGAGGAGGCCGGCGGAGGGGAATATCCCTGCTAGGTTCGGGCCGTATGTTACGGTCCATTTCGGCCAGGCCGACGGCACGGCTACCCCAACGACGATCAGTGCGCCACCTGTCCTGGAGGACGGCCAACAGATAAGTTCGGTCAATGCGCAACTGATCGAGGTCGTGCTCGCCCCGATCGACCGCGCGGACGCAGAACCCGACCTTGTCCTGGCAGACCAGCATCCATATCTGATCAACGGTAAGCGTGAGGCGGTCGCGTTTCTTCTAAAGGGAAACAAGGGGGTCTTCGATCTCCTCTTCCCGCAGCGACTGCGACTAAACAGCGCCGGCTATCAGCCGCAAGGCGACTCGCCGGATGTAGGCGGTATCCGGGCAGTCGCCGTCGATAGTACGGGGAACATCGGGGCAGCGCTGGGCCAGTGGAAACCATATCCTGCTGACGCATGTCCGGCGACGGTTGGTATCCAGTTATCCAAAGAGCAATGCCCGTCGGACCAAGGCGGCATCAAGAAACAACCGGAATTTGAGGAACCCAATAGCGTTATTGTACCTCCGCAGATACCGAAGATTCAGTTCCCCAGCGTTTTCCTGGTCCCAAATGCGCCCCTAGCCGACCTCTGCCCGAAGATCTCGGGCGATCAGACCGAAGACGCCGACGGGGACGGCATCGGAGATGAGTGCGACAATTGCCCAACCGTGTCGAACGAGGCGCAGACCGACACTGCCCCAAAGGACGGTGTGGGCGATGCCTGCTCGGCAGATCCGGCGAAATTTACCTGCCGCGACTCTGACGGCGATCAGGATCCGGATCTGCCAGGGAGTCTCGGCGTCGTCGGCTACGGGCTACTTACCAAGGCCGAGAAGATCTATCTCATCTTGCTCTGCCATACGCAGGACAACTGCGGACCGTATAAGGACTCCTCGCTGAACCTTAACTGGGATAAGTGCGAAGGGTTTAAGTGCTGGAACGCAGATCAGGCGGACCAAGACAAGGACGGAAAAGGGGACATTTGTGACGCCGAACCGGCAAACGATCAAGTATCTCGCCTGCAACGCCTACCGCATCGGGACATAGTGATCGATCCGACCCCGCGGGTATTGGCCACCGCCGATCAACTGACCTTGGTCGGATTCCCGGCAGCGGCTGACACCGCGGCGCTGTTTGGCTGGACGCCTAACAGCGGGGCTGCTGCAGCGGCGCCCGGTGAGGCGACCGTCCTGATCAATCTAGGCGCCAAGGCGGCCGCACCGGCTCCCACGGCACCCCCATCCGATACCGCAACAGGGTTATCGCTCGAGAGTTGCCAGATCGACTGCGGCCGGGTGGAGGGGCAAAAGGCCCACGTCAATCCGGTCATGCACGACAAGATCGTGGCGCTAAACGACCGCGTCCGCGCGATTATCGGTCTACCCGTCGATCTCTTCTGCGGAGCCGGGGGCGGTGAATATACGGTCACCTGCGCCATGCCGGCCTCCAAGGCGGTCATGCTCGATCTCTCCACGGGTGCGGCCATCGCTCCGGTCTACAAGATGCGCGGGGCCCCGCCCAAAAACTACTTCACGAAGGCAATGCCGCCGCCCATCACCGAGGTGCTGGCTCAACCGGTCCAGCTCCTGCCGCCGCCCCCGACCCCGCTGACACTCAAGAGCATGGATGCGGCCCTTGCCAATCTCCCGCCGCCGGCCTTTGCCTATGCCGCGCTTAACTCCGTTGTCCCGGATGCCAGCATCCAGAGCGCACCGGGTGTCTATCTGATCAACGGCGTCTTAAAATTCGAGATGGGCGTGCCGCCATCCGGCGCCGTTCCGGCAAAGACCGTGGGAGAAAGCGGGACGACGCCGACACAGGTCCGGTTCAAGGGCCAGGAGATCGTCGCGCCGGATGTCTGCAAGTGGTCGATAGACTGCCCGCAATTGCCGACCTCCATTCAAGACCGGAAGGTCGATCCTGAGACTGATGTCATAGCGCCGCTGGAAGGGTGTGTGGCCGGGTTGAAGGCGGCAGGCAAGTCGATAGGCTACGGTGAGTTGCAACAGTGCCTGGAGGGTATTACTTACGATACCGACGGATGGCTAAGTAACAGATACGTTGTCACCGGCAGCGGTGGTGAGCCGGTCTTTCAGTGGAGCACGTATGCCGTCCACTCGATAGACACTGCCTCTGGTGGATGCGGCCGGTGCCAGCTTGGGCCCAGTGAGACTACATTGCCAAATGTTGCGGGGACACTGATCTGGTTAGCGCTATGGGCAGGTGGTTTTGCCCTTAAACGGCGTTTTCACGGCTGAATTTCAATTGTTACATTGCTGCGCCGGTGATATGCTGCTTCCTGAGACGGAGAAGCGGATGACGAATCTGCGGACGCGGAGTGCGGCGTGGGAGCCGGTGCCTGGGAATCCGGGGCTTAGATTCCGGTATTATGTGGCGACTGATATCGGCGCGGTCCGGGCGACCAACGAGGATAATTTCATCGTCCAACCGGAGATGGGGTTATTTGCCGTAGCAGACGGGATGGGCGGACACGCTGGCGGCGAAGTGGCCAGTTTGCTGACCTCTGAACAGATGCGTAAGGTCATTGGGGCCCTGGAGGGAGAGGCCGCAAGCACTGCGGACCCGACTATCGAGGTCACTTCGGCTGGCATATCGGAGGCCACGTTGCGGGCCCAGGAAGCCGAGTTGATCCTTAACGTCGGCGATTCCCGCGCATATCGCTATGCCGACAAGGCCTTGATGCAACTTACCGAAGATCATACGACGGAAGGGCAGGTCGAGGTTGGTGGTGTAACAAGGATGCGCCGCTATCTTACCCGGACGGTGGGTGGGAGCAAGGGCACTGCCTCCCCGCCCGATTGCTTTTATCTCCGCTGCTATCCGCACGACAGGTTTCTCCTCTGTACGGATGGGATTTGGGGAAAATTGCTCGACGAGCAGCTGATCGGTTGCCTGCGCATGCCTGATCCCAAGGATGCCTGTGCACAGCTCATCAAGGGCGCGATCCGTGCAGGTAGCACGGATAACCTCACCGCCTTGATCGTTGATCTGATGGCTACGCCGGAGGAACGCTCTGAAGAGGAAGGTTCCGGGGAATCCGTAGATCCCACCATTCTGAGCATGGGAGAGTAAAAAGCATTTCAATTCTCGACATGGCCCCCTTCTTCAATACGCTGGCATTATGGACGCCTGCTGGCACTCTCGATTACGCATGCATCTTTAGCGGCTGTACGTACCTGTGGATTGGGATCTGAGCGAACCCGTTTCAAGGCCAATATGGTGTCAGACGATTCAGCGCCAATGCAAACAAGCGCACTTGCACTGGCAGACCGGACTTGCCACACGCGGTCTGTCAACGTTTTGATTAACGTCGGTTCCGCAGCTAGGGCTTTTCGTCCAATATACCCCAATACCATAGCCGTGTTAGCCCGCCGCCGCCAATCAGGATCGCCTAATGCCGTGACGAGATATGGCACAGCCTGTTCTCCAAGCCCACTTAGAAGCTCCATGGCCTTGTTCCTCAACTTCCATTCTTCTCGGCCCAGCGCCCAGATCAGTTGCTGCACCCAAGCGGCCATTCTTGCCTGTTGCGCCTTATCATCGTTTTTTGCCGTCTCAACCGACGTAATCTCTAGCGTAGCCCGATCTCGCTTCGACTCTTGCTCCGAATGGTATAATGGGATCGTTGTCAACCCAACATTCGGCGTGCCGACAAATGTTGGGATATCATGACTGGACACATGAGCATCACGAAGCTGCATCACAGATCCGACTACCCGCAGTTCTGCGGGAGCCGCACTTGGCGGTTGATATTCCTCTTTCGGTCTTATTACGGTTTGGATCGAACCTTCTGGCTGGCCCGCAGGAGACTGATGTCCAGTCAGACCAAAGAGGACATTTAGGAATAACCCCGTCCCGTAGCTCAGGCCGCGCTGCTGCGCTGTATAGCCAGGTCCAACTGAATCCGTTTTCTGCGTACCGATGAAGCCCTCCGCTCCGATAAGGAGGCTCAGGGAAGCAAAATCTGCGCGGGCTGCGATGCGGGTGACACCACGATGGGACCGGGCCTCGGTCACTATCTCATCCGTTGCCTTGAGACCAACGGGCACCTTACGCGGCCGATATTGTCCCTCGAGTCCGCCGGCCGCGAAGGCGTAGCCGATATCGAGACCTAGCCCCCACCCTCTCCCAGCCATTAACGTTGCGCCGAGCAGGGCCGGGAGAACGATGCCACGTGTTTGCCAAGCCGCCGCCTCCGGGATGCCGCCCGCCAAGACCTCAACGCCCGGTTCCACGAGGGCATGGAACCGCCAGCGAGTGGAGGCGGAATACTCTACTCCGCCGGAAAGGGATAAGGTTGCGGTAGGAACGCCCATTCCCTTATCGTAGTCCCTCGCATCAGGAATATCGAACGAGTCTAGGCGGACACCGGTATGAAATCCAAGAAGCCACTGAGTCGATTGCGTTGTCGCACTGGAGAGCGGGGTAACCATATATGGGCACTCCAACTTCGGCCCTTTCCTACTCCAATGAATGCTAGACAGCAATAACTTTTTGGCCTAAGAGACGGCTTGCAAATAAGTTATACGACTACAAGGCAGGGCTAGTTTCGGAAATGTCGTTATTCTCTTCCATTGTTCATGTCTTACCCACCTTCTACACAGTAGGCGGTCGAATCGTGTCTCCTCTTAGCCAGGCCGAAATGGCGGCTCCCATTGCCGCCGAATCAGACGGATACGCGGTTGCTGAAGAAGACCCGTTTTGGGAAACGTTAGGCGCCGGTATCTTTTGCCTGACACCGCTGGTGGGCTGGGCTCTGTGCAACAGCAGTTGCGAGACGAATAAAACTATTACTATCGCCGGGGATATTGCAAGCGTGCAGAAGCCGGATGCCGGGCAGGATGGCTGGAGTAATACCAGTACACATCCGGTTGAGTTGATCACGCCGATCGGTCTCGGAATTTTGCCAGATGGCGATCAAACCTTTGCGGACCCGAACAAGATGTTATTTCATTGGACGGTGCTTGCTCCCGAAATCGACGGTATCAACGGTATCACATGTGTGATTACCATTATTCAGGGGGGCGCCATGGTGGGAACGCAGTGGATTAGCCAATCACCAGGCAATTTCAACCTATCGATTTCCTCGGCCCTTTTTATGCCGCGTGCGGATTACTGTTGGTCGGTGTCGTGTAGTGACAGCGAGGCCGGCATGGCAAGCACGAGTGGTACCGCCTGTTTTACGACGTCCGATCGGATGCTTGCCGGCTGGTGGCGATTCGATAAAAGCGACAACGTCGAGGCCAATCAAATATCCAGTGCGGGCAATCCGAAGGGGACCGTACAGTCAGATAATCCGGACATGTGGGTTGAAGGAGTGAAGGGCCTTGGCCTTAAATTTGATGGCACGGGCGATGTCGTTAAATTTGCTGATCCATACATATTTAATTTCGACTCCGCAGACTTCACTCTCATGGTCTGGGTGAAAGCTGAGGGGAACGGAAAGCGACAGCCCGTTATTTCGCACTATACGAAGAATGCCGGTACCGGGGTTCGTTATGGATATGGGCTGGATGTTATGTACTATCCATCGGTGAGATTCTGGGCAAATCCCCCCTCGTGTGAAGTCGAGACGCTTGTGCAGGACAGTCAGCACATATTGGACGGCATCTGGCACCATGTGGCGGTGGTCCGACTGAATCAAAGCCTGCAGATCTATGTTGACGGAGAAACGCCTACAGTAGGCGGCTTACAGACTAACTGTGACGGCACATTTTCCAGTGTTGCGCCACTGTTCATAGGCGGGGATCCAGATGGCGAAGAGTTCTATACGGGGTCCGTTGACGAATTTGCAATCTACAAGCGCGGTCTGTCTCAAACTGAGATCATCGAGCGCTGTCAGGCGGACGCCCCACCGGGCAGGGTGTGTAGTAGCTCGCATTAACAGTTCTGCTTGAAAAGTAGACTGCGCCCCGTCAACTGGAACGTCTTCCTGCCGGTCCTCCTTTGTCGCAGAGACAGGCAATGCCGCCGGCATTTTTCGATTGCCCATGCGGGCCGTATTGTGTCACGAGTTGGACATGGCGACGAAGAAACAGGCCACCGCCGCCGCACCCATCACGAAAGCCGATCTCACGGAGGCTATCGGCCAGGTGTTAACCGAAGTGAAAGAAACGCGCACGCACCTGGAAGAAAAAATTACGTGGACACGCACGCACCTGGAAGAGAAGATTGCATGGGCGCGGCAGGATGCGAAGGACCACTTGGAGAGTGTCGCCAAGGGATTGACCCGGCGGATTGATCAGGTGGAAACCGGATTGACCCAGCGGATGGACCGGGTGGAAGTGGAGTTGCATAGCACCCAGACGGCCGTGCTTGAAACACGGCAGCTCGTCAAGGAGCACGGGCAGTTGCTGAAGGGACATGGGCAGATGCTCAAGGACTATGGGCAGAAGATCAATCGGCTCGTGGACAAAGTCGAGACGCACGACCAGGCCATTGCAACCCTGCAGCACCCCACGGCCCATCCGCTGTAACTCATCTGAACCGGGAATACGTCCGGCAGCGCAGCACACCAAGGAATAGGGACGGGCCCCTTTATTTCCAGGCCTGTCCCTATTTCTTCTGCGCCGGATTTCCAAAGTATAAAACCTGATGTTGTGTTGAGAACCTCAGTGATATCGAACGGTTACGATGGGGTGGAACGTTCCCTTGGGTGGCGTATGCGGCAGGTGCCGAGCACCACAAGGGTGAGGAGGAGGAAGAGCCCAAGGACCGAGGGCGCAGATCCCGCCAACGGCGGGGCGGGGGAACGAATTAGGCTGCAGGCCTTCACGGGCGACGTGGCGCTGCCGGTCATGCCGCTGGCGGTGGCGGCGGTGCCAGATTTGTCATCGGGGACCGTCGTGTCGCCCGGCCCGGGAGCAGGAGCGCTCGACTCGGGACCGGTGGGCCCCAAGGCAACAACCTCGCCGCCCCCGCCGAGGCCGCCACTACTGATGACCCCACTGCCACCGTCACTCACGATCTCCCCCGGACCGCCGATGGCCGGACCCTCCGGTGCGACGCCGCCGATGGTGTCCGGGATGGTTGAGAGGGGCGCGGGGATGCTGGGGGTAATTTCACGGCGTATGATTGCTTTGGCATATGGCGCCGAATTCCCGCCTTGTGTGTAGAGCAACGAGAGGCGAATGTTCTCAGTTCCTACATCATATGGCCAGTTGAGTCGCTTGCACTCAAATAACCATGTTCCTTCGGTAAGGGCGAGGTGAGGATAGTGATTCTGATCTTTTTGTATGGCGCCACAGTGCGCCATGAAAATGGCGCCGCTTCCTTCATAAGAGTTGATGGGTTCCTTAAAGAGGTCAATAGTCCCTTGCGCCGGAAGGATGCCGAGCAAAGTGCTGAGGAGAGTCTGATCAGCACTGAGTGCCTGCCATATATTCGCTTTGTCGAGGGGTTCCTGCACAATAGCCAACGCCTTCACATCGCCATTCGCTCCCGGATCGAGGACGATGCGTTTGGTATCCGCAATGGAATCAGGTGCCGCGGCAATATCGGCCGTCGTCGTAATGCTTGATTGCGTGACGGTCACCTGTTGCCCTGTGCTCGGAACGTGGACGCCGATCTGTACGAGCTTCTTCCCCGTGGCATCGGTGGAATCGCCGATCGTGTTTGTCGGTCCGATCGTGCAGGAGGGCCCGTAACTCCCCACGGTGTCCTTGGGCCACGCGCAGTCGGCCCACACACCCGTCGCGAACCCGGCGATCTTCGAGTCGAGGACCTGATGGCCGCTGCCGGAGAGCTTGACGCCGACCGACCCGACAACGGCCGGGCCCGGGCCGGTGAGGGTGAGATTCTGGAGGGTGATGTTGGTGCCGGAGACAGAGAGCAGTGGCGCCAAGGCACTAGAGGTCGTCAAGGCCAACCCATAAATCACGAGGGGTTTGTCTTTGCCTGAAATTATCAGAGATTGAGAGGTGGTAGTAGGGATAATCTGATTCGTCTGAGGGTCGATAGGCGGCTGAAAGCACAACACGTACCGGTCGCCTGAAAGGTACTTTTGGTAATATTTCAAAGCGGTGAGGATTTTTGAGAAGGAAGGCACTTGCAAATCATTGGCGGTCACCGCGATGGGCGTGAGACATTCCTTCGTCGGGTCAATGGCAACAGCTTCGGTTGCCCCAATAGGTTGGGTCCATGCCAGAAAACCACTGACGAGAAGCAACCAACATCCAAACAAGCGACGGTGTGCCACAAGTCCTCCCCCAGAGCACGGCTTCCTGCAATGGGAACAGCAAGAAGGGTGCCAAGGGGCGTAAAGAAAAGAGATTGTATAATCAATAGGTTAACTAAGGTCGATGAAAGGAAAATACAGCTGGAGTGGGTACATAGCGACCGAGTTTTTCATTTTGAAAGACATTCTGGGGCAGGCACGGCCCAATACTTCAGGCATTGTGGGAAATAGGGACCGATAGGCGGTGGGCTCATGCCGAAAATTGTCCCGTTCTTTTCCCCATAGCCGTAATACTCAAAAATGGCCTTGAGCTCTTGATAGGCAATGCCCCCGCCGTACACATATCCTGGCAAGGGATCGAGGATGCCCAGTGGCTCCTCCACAATGCGGAATCCGTCGGCATTCGTGGGAAAAATTGTCCCTTTGCCGGTTTGCTCTGCGCTGCCGCTATAAGCGATGCGCCATTCGGTCCCGCATTGGACGACTCGGTCATCCACGGTATCGCCATCATAGTCCGCTGGTGCAGGACGACAACTGAGGCCACCGTAGTCCACTTCCGGGGTTGAGGGAGCCCACCCATACGCAACAGCAAACTTCCAAGTGCCATCCGGTCCTTTGAAACTCCACCCGGTACCCGCAGGTATCGGGATAAATTGGACATCCATTCCCCCAAGGGCAATGGGGACGAGATCGAAAAATGGCTCGGCGGTGGAACAAATGGCAGTTCCATCAGGGGATGCATAACATGTGGTAATCTTTTCTGCGTTTGGAATTGTTTCCCCATCGGGCGCTTTATAGCTCAGGGAAGCGGAAAAAGCGCCATTCCCATTAGTCTCAACACCCGCCACATACGCCCACCCCGGCGCCGCTGCCAACTGGTCCTCGGTGAGGAACGGCACGGCTTCATCGAATGCCCCGCAGGTATCGCTGTATTCTACGGTCTTGGTGGCAACATCGAGGGTCGCGGTAAATCCGCCGTAATCAATGAGCCAGTGGCCATCGGGGGTGGTGAGGGCCGGATCTAGCCAGTGGTCGCCGTTGAAGTCGCCGGGGACGGGGCGGCTGTAGGATTTCCAATTGGGGTCCGTGCTGTAATCGAGCACACGATCCCATCCGCCCCACGTGCCCGCCAGAAGATCGGTGTCGGTGAACCGGATATACCACCGCCCGTTTTTGCTGTCGTACAGCGCGAGATCCGCGCGCCCATCGGAGTTGTAGTCATGCACGACGGGGAACCACATCCCCTGCGGCAACGGGCCCTTGTCCGCCGAAGCCTCGGCGGAGGCGGAGGGGTCCAGGATCAGGTCCCACGCGCCGTACCCGTCAGGGCTCCCGTCCGGCGGCGGCGTGGCCGAGAGGTCCACGTACCACTTGCCGTCCCGGCTGAAGCTGATCAACTCCGCCCGGCCATCCCCGTCCATGTCGTACCTGATGCCGGAGACGACTTGATAATGCGCGGGGAGGAGTTTGACCTCCGGCGCATAGGCGCCCGTGTCGAGGAGTTGCAACGCCTTCCCGACGTCCGGTTGGACGCCGATCGGGCAATCCGTCTTGGGGATCGCCTGGCCCGGATTGCCGGGATCGGGCATCAAGGCTTCGTTTCCTGCTCCGGCGTCTTTCAGCAATTGTCGCATCGTCTTCGGGGGGAGGTAGCAGCGGAGTTGGCCCGGATCACCGAGTTGATGGGCCGGATTGGGACAGACCTGCTTCCGCACATACTCCTGCAGCAGGGTCACCACCCCCCCGATCTGGGCAGTCGCGGCCGAGGTGCCCCAATAATAGGCATAATTATACCAGCGCGTTGTGTTTTCTTCCGTCTTTTGGTCGAGTCCCGGAAAGTAATCGCCGTACCCCGTGGTGATCACTTCTTTGCCCCACGCATAGACATCCACGCGGGGGCCACAGTTGGAGATCGGATTGTAATAATGGGAGGCCCCTTCCGAGGCCCCCACGAGGATCGCGCCGGAGTCTTCGGTAAGGTAGGGGGCAGGAGTGCCCCACATCGTCTCATTCGGCGCACATTCGTGAAGCGCCTTCCCGGCATTAGCAACTCCTTCCACGACGAGGCTCCCCATCCCCACCAATTGCTGGATGCCGAGAAAAGCATCGAGATCTGCTTCGGCCGGCATGTCGCAAGAGCCTGGATCCATCACGACGTGGATGTCTCCCTCCCGCGCAAAAGGGCCATCCCCTTCCGGGTGGGCATAATAGTACGCAAGCTGCGCGGCACCGCTCGCGCCTTGTCCCTTATCCCAAATCCGCATCTTCGCACCATGACTGATGCCCGTGACCCCGATGTCGTTCTTGATGCCGACCAACACCCCCGCCGTCGCTGTTCCATGTTGCAGAGCATCTGATGACGTGATGTAGACATCCCCTTGCGTCAGGGGCAAATCCTCATGCCCCACCACGGCGCCATCATCCGTGGTCTCGATATGAATGCCATCCCCCGTGAGGGTGTATGGTGGATTCCACGCGGCCACGACATTGAGGCCGCCCGTGCTCTCATTGGATTGCAGATACTTCTGCTCCGGCGTGAAATCGGGAGTGGGCGCGTCCAACCCGCCCAGGTCCGGCATAGTAAAGTGCACCCACGCCGCGCGCACGAGGGGGAGTGTTCCCAATGCCTGGGCACACGCCTGGGCCGCAGTCTCGTCGGGGACCATCAGCTTATACAATCCATTCCAATCGTACGCGCCGGGGATGTTGTGTTGGACCATGTAGGCGTAAGCCACAGTCATCTGGGCTTCCGTCACGCCAGCCACACCGGGCTGCACATCCGCAACCGCGTATTTGCGGAGCACCGCATTGAGTCCGCGCGTATCGACCCCGGACTTCCGCGCCACAAACGCCCCCCGTTCCCAGCGGAGGTCGGTGGTGTTCCCCGGTTCGTTATGAAACATTATCTTGACGTACCCGGCGTACCGATGGGACCGATCGCGTTCCAGAAGGGGCTCGGCACTCGTCCTTCCCGGACCAGCATTTTCATTTGATGGGACGTTCGGTGCACTCAGTGGATCTACGTACCCGTCGTCGATCAGGCTCGACAGGGTGTCTTGGGAACTGGGGCCAGTGCTTTGGGAGGATGTGCCACACGCCGTCAGGAGAAACAGCATCGCCTCGCCGACGAACCGGATCGTCCGACGGCCCCAGACCTTCGTTGGCCTATCGGTGGAGCGCATCATCTTCCCCTGTGGCTCGGCCATATACGCCTTTCAGATCGGCTTGGCAAGGGGGTTTCCCCTCACCAAAGAGTTATCGGCAGGGCACGGGAAAAGTTGCGGAAAATCTTTGGGTTGCTTCAGATTGTGAAGGTGGCCTTGAAGGTGGCGATTTCTTGCTGGCGGGCCGCGGAATGGGCGGCCAAGGCTTCGGCTGTAGCCAGATGGGTCGCGGCAGTCGAGGGATCCCCCTGTTTATACGCGGCGGTGGCGGCGAGTATCGCAATGCGGAACGCGTACGGGAGAGTTCGGTCACGCGGAAGTAGGTTCAAAAGCTCGGTTGCCGTCGCTAAACGCGTGTTGGTCCTTTCATACTCCGCACGCTCACACGCCAGTTCCGCAAGGCGAATGTGCGTAATCACGCCGTACTCCGGTGGAGGATTTGCGACCAACACGGCCTCGAAAAAGGTGCGCGCTGCATTCGGTTTCCTTAATTCCTTATAGCATTGACCGAGTTGTAACCAGATCTCCAGGCGGACCTGTGCAAACTCCGCTGAAGAGGGAAGGCACGCTAATGCCGCCAGCGCACAGCGATAGGCGTTCAGGGCCTTCCCATATCGATCGGTGTCATAGTAACCATTGGCGAGCAATCTATGAGCTTGTAAGACCCACTTCCCTTGACGGGTTTGGCGCGCCAGTTGAAGGGCGTGTTGGGCATGGGTCTCAGCCTCCCGATACGCGTGTGCGAGGCGGCAGGCTTCGGCGAGATCCAGCGTTGTTTTCAACTGTCCGAAGAGATCGCATGCTTGGACATGCCGGCGGCGGAGTTCGGCAAGGATCGGGACCCCTTCACCATACCGACCGGCCATGACCAAGAAACGGCCCAAATCATTATTCCGCATCCGTGGGCGATTGGCTTGAGGCAAGAGCGTCTCGCGCGCGGCAAGAGCCCGCAAGCGTTCTTCGGCACAAGCGAACAGCGGCGACGGAACTTCCGTGACTTTGCTCAGCGCCTCTCGGTAATCCAGGCGTACCGCCAAATTTGCCAGTTGTAACGTCATGGGAGTGGACTCGTTCTCCCCGACGAGTTGCTGTGCAGAGACCAATCGTTGCCGGGCGTCATCAAAACGCAGTGCGGCAATGGCCAGTGTGATACCGCGAATGGAAAGTTGCAGGAACCACGGGCGCGAAAGCTGTTGCTCCATACCCCCAGCGATGGCCTCTTGGAACAATTTCTCGGCCGCATTTGGGCGGCCCGCGTGATAGAGGACGTCGATCAGCAACGCATGCGTATGCGCACGTAAGGCCGGGCGGGCGTGAGCACAACGGGCCAGGGCTTCGGTGCAGCAGACGTGGGCGAACGATACCTTCCCCTGCTGCAAGGCGTGGCGGGCGCAGCGGAGCAAGCAAGCGGCGGCGGTGGAATCGGTGCCGGCCATGCCGGTGTGGAACCAGAAGGGCAGGCGCGGGAGCGGGGACGGTTCCCTTCTTTCCTGCCTATTGGGCGCATCTTTATCTGGGCGGGAAACGTCCCCTTCGTTGCTGGCACTTCGGGGGCGGGAACCGGCCCTTTCGTGGCGCCCCACCTGTTCAGCGAGCCGGTGATGCCACTGGCGGCGCGTGGCCGGGGGGAGGGCAGCGTAAATCACGGGGGCGGCGAGTGGGTGAGCGAAAGTAACGGCAGGAGGCGCCGGGGACTCCTGAGGGACCGGCTCCTTCACGCCGGCCGACGCAATAAAACCACTGTGGCGCAGCTCCTCCCACACCGGCCTCCCGATCGGGACCGGGCACAGGGCGGTGAGTGTCGCGGGGGCCATCGGGCCCGCCACTGGCTGCCAGTACCATGTCGCCAGGCACTGCAACGCCGCCTGCACGGGCGCGGGCGTTTGCTGATAGCGGGCAAGCAACCGCGCCTGCGTCGGTTGCGCAACATGGACGTGGAGCGATCGCTCCACCGCCGGCTCCTCGGCGGCGGCGACGATGATCGCGCCATCAAGACCAAACAGGAGGCCGCGACTATCCATCTCCTCCAACTGCGCCACGACCTCGGCGGGGATGCCGTCGGTGACCGCGAGCACATGATCCACCCATGCGGGCGGCAGGTCTCGGGTGTGAAGCGCGGGCGTGGCGTGGAGATAGGCGATCAGCTCGGCACGGGAAAAGGGCGACAACTCCAGGAGCGTCACGGTCCCCCTCATCCCCGCACCCTCCCCTGCATCCCCTCCCCTCAAGGGAGGGGAACATGTCCTTGCAACACCGTCTCCGAGGGGAGAAGGAACCGAGAGGCCCAGCGCGGCGCACACGGCGGCGAGCGGACCACGATCGGGATTGATCGTGGCGTAGATGAGGACCGGCGGAAAGGGGCGCAGCGTGGCGTCCGGATCGGGCGCGGTGAGCGCGCGGAGGAGGGAAAGGAGTTGCATGTGCTCACCCTCCCCTTTGTCCCCTCCCCTCAAGGGAGGGGAAGAAGACTGTGGCGCAATTTCCTCTTCCCCTTGTGGGGGAGGGTGAGGGGAAAAGGTCTCGTCCAGATCGTCGAGCAACAGCAGCACGGGTTGGGGCCCTTCCAGACTCGTTTCGACCTGCGCCACCCATGCGGCCATGCCCTCGTCAGGCGCGGGCAACTGGAGGCGATGGATCGCGATCCGCTCGGCGTTGGCCTCCGCCCAATGCGCCACGGTGGCGAGAATATGACTCTTCCCCATCCCCTCCACTCCCGCGATGATCGCCAACGCCGGCACCGGTTGCCGGCCGGCGATCAAGTGGTCCAGTGCCTCCCGCACCCGTTGTTGCTCCGGTTCACGCCCGATGTGCTGATTCCCCGGTGGCCGCAGATACGCCGCCAGCACCGGCTGCGTCTCGACGAACACGTCTGGTTGCTGTGTAACGAGAGCATTGATCACCGCGCGCGCTGTGCGGTAGCCGCGCTGCCCCGGCTCGTGCGCAAGCAGGCGGGGCAGGAGATCGTCAAAAAGTGTAGGCAGGTGCCGACTGCGATAATGGGAAGGGGGGTGCGGCAAGGTCTCAGCAGCCACTAGCGCCTGCAACGCCTTCCAGTCCCCCCGAAAACCCCGCCGCAGCGGAAACGGAAACTGCCGCCAGGTGACGCACAGAAACATCAGGACCCCGAATGAAAAGAGATCCGCCCGCCCGTCCACCCGGTCGGTCTGGCCCAAAATGATCTCCGGCGCCATGTAGGGGACACTCCCCACGATCGTCCCGGTGTACGCCGCCGGTGTACGGGCAAGCCCAAAATCGACCAGCTTCACCACCGGCTGCCCGTCTACCTCCTGCACCAACAAGTTCTCCGATTTGATATCCAGATGGAGCAGCCCTCGCTGATGGATAAAGGCGAGCCCTTCGAGCGCCTGACAAAAGAGTGGGATCATCTCCTGCGGCAACCGCTTGAGACAATAATTGAACAGGGGGCTCCCTTCGATGAACTCTGTCGCCATGTAGAGCTGGCCCTCATAGGCGCCTAGTTGATAGACCTCGGCAATATTCGGGTGCCGGAGCCCGATCAGCGTGGCATATTCGTTCTTGAGCTGGGTGACAGCGGCGGCGTAGAGGGCCGCCGCCTCCGCCGGAATGCTCTCGACGGGGCTTCCTTCGTCCTGCAGTCGCTTGGTATAGTTGGCGAGCAATCGCTCGCGATCTAATACCTTGAGCGCAATCCGCCGGCCCGCCCGATCCACTGCTTCATGCAGGATGCCGGAGGCACCGTGCGCCACATTCGCGCGCACGATCCGATACTCTCCCACCTGTTCGCCGTTTTCAAAAGACATGGGCTAAAACCAGACACACTTTATGGCGCGCGTGTCTCCACACTCACGGTCCAGTCTGCCGTCTGCAGCGTCTGGCACGCCTCCGGCCACTGCTCTGTAAAATAGGCTGCCAAGTCACCAGCCGAATTAAACGGCCGCTTCGCAGGATCCTTTTCCAGCAGCGCCATAATCACGTCGTCCAACGACTTAGGTATCTCCCGGACATAGGTCGACGGCGGCAAGGGGGCCGATTCGGCCTCGATCATCGTGGCCAGTTGCTTCAGATCCCTCCCGGCGCTCTGCTGGTCAATCTGGTCTTGCTTCTGCAAGATGACTTCTGGCGGCAGGTATTCGGCGCTACCCAGCAAGGTAATCGGCCACTGGTGTATCGGGACGCAAAACCCGGTGTCGGTCCATTTCGCCACGGGGCCGCCATCTTGATAGGTCGCCCGAATCCGGCGGTGTTTGATATTCCCATGCAAAAACCCCCGGTCATGGATAACCTGCAGGCCTTCGAGGAGCCAGGGAACAAAATAGAGTCGCTGTAGCCATGTCATCCCGGTGGCCTCCTGCAAGAGTGGAGCCCCAGCCACATAATCACATTCGACAAATGTTTGCCCCGTCTTCGGGATCGTCCCGATCTTGTGAACCGCCGCTAAAGCCGGGTGGGTAATGCCCACCGCTCGCTCATTGCAGGCGCGAAACTCCGCATCCCGTTGCCGGATCTTGGCCAACGCGCGCTCAGCCAGCGCCTTCGGATCCGGCGGTTCCTTGGCCTCGCGGAAATAACGCGCCTGGTAGTGGATTTTCAGTTTGTCCCAGTTGAGCATCCGAACCGCTGCGATCTTTCCATCCTTGCGCCGGACGACCGCCTCGTGCTCCGTATACCCGCTCGGCCGGACGGTCATCACCTGGTATTCCTCGAATTGCTGCCCTTCCTGGAGATCCTGCCCGATTGGTGCGGTTGGTTCCATATGGTCCCCCCTATGAGCGGCGCGATGCGAAACCAGTTAAGCCCCTTGTAACCTGCCAGTATTTTACCAGATCGCACCACCAGGGAAAGAAAAATGCGGTCTTCAGTCTCCAACCATGGGTAACACAGCCCTCGCCTGGGTGCTAAAATAGCCAGCAGGGTTGGCGAATATGACTATTTTTCAGTCAGTTGGCAGGGTACTGCAGCAGTTTCATTTGTGATCCCATCGGCATGGTTTTTGCTTCACAATTCCCAGAAACCTTTTGGATTGGGGGAAGGTATGCCACGAGAAAAGATGGACATCATGGCCCAAGTGGCCCACGACATGGGCAGTCCACTCACCATATTGCTGAACGTGCTGCACAGGCTCGAACATGCGTTAGGTGGGCAGTGCGATGCCAAGATCGGCACATACACCAAGCTTGCCCACCACGCCATTGAACGCCTCGTTGCCTTGCAAGACGATCTGCGTCAGCGCGCGACGGTGCACGGCACAACTCGCATGGTGGTGGATGTCGCGGCGCTGATCCGGGATCAGTTGGCTGCGCACCGGCTGGCGTGCGACCTGCGACAGATTGCGCTCTATTATACGGGCCCGGCCACATGTGCGGCATGGATCGACAAGGCGGTCTTAGGGCGGGTGCTCCAAAATCTTCTCGCAAATGCAGTTCAGGCCCTGCCGGCGGAGAATGGCCATGTCTGGGTCCACTGTGCCGCCACAGACGACGGGGAGTTACAGATTGACATGGTCGACAACGGTACGGGGATTGCGTCAGCACATCTGCCTCGCATCTTCGAGAAGGGATTTACCCATGGCAAGGCCGACGGCACTGGCTTGGGGCTTCACTTCTGCCGATCGGCGGTAGCGGCACACCAGGGGACGCTGTCGGTAAGCAGCGATGTGGGCCGTGGGACCTGTTTTCATATCCGGATCCCGGAGGTGGCGGTCACTATCGGTGAAGCACTGACGACGGTCGACGATACCACGGAACTGGCCCTGCGGCTCACAGCGTCCCATGACGGGCGGTGGCGAAAGGCGTGGAAACAATTGAGATCGGAGTATGGCCCCAACATCACCATTTTCGACCCCGTGGCGCCGATTTGGCAATGCGAAGCGCCTGAGGTAGAGGGCTACCACAGTTAAACGGCGTTTTCATTGACAATCCGCTTGTCCGCACTACAATGCGGCGCTCATGCCGCGCTCCGTCCTTAGGCAACTTCTCATCGGCAGTCTCTGGGGCGCCCTGTTGGCGCCGGGCATAGCCGGGGCGCAGACCAAACAGCCCGACTTTACCCTGATCCATCCGAACACCAGCGGCGGGCGGTTCCTAACGCTTCATGAGGCCGAAACGCTCCAGCAGTGGCGCTATAACATGGGGCTCTATCTGTATTACCTGCGCCGCCCGATCTCGGCAATGGATCTTACCACCTCGCGGCGGGCCGATATCGTGCGAAACGCCGTGAATGTCCACCTGGTAGGCGCCGTAGGTTTTACCGACTGGGTGCAGGGGGGCCTTGCAGTCCCGGTAACTGTCTACGAGTCGTTTTTCAATCCCGATGTCCAGGCAAACGCGGTCACGTTCGGCACCGCTCAGCAGCAAAATCGCGCCGGGATCGGCGACATCCGAGCCGAGGCGAAATTCCGGCTGATCGACATCGATCGCTATAAGTTCGGCGTGGCCGTCTTGCCCTATATGCTCTTCCCTTCCGGCAAGAAGAGCTCGTTTATCAGCAATGCCGCCTTCAGCCCCGGTGTCAAAGCGGTCCTGGAGGGGAATATCAGGGACCGAGTATGGGTCGGCCTTAATCTCGGCTATCAATATGTGCGCCGCTCCGATCAGTTTTTTGCCGACGATGCGAACGCCATCTTCGATGACCGACTGACGTTTGGGCTCGGCAGCAGGCTTCGGTTGACCGATGACTGGTCGCTGGTGGGTGAGGCCCTGGCTGAGACTAATGCGAAGACCCCTTTCCGGGCCGAGATCCAGACCCCGGTAGAGCTGATGGCGGGCGCGCAGTGGACACCGCAGCGTTGGTCCACATGGCGAGGGCTCAACATCACCCTGATGGGTGGAAGCGGGATCACGAGGGGGGTTGGCAGTCCGGAGGCGCATGTGCTTCTCGGGATCAATTACCGGCGACCGAAGATCGTCGCACTCGGAGTCCCGAAAGGCGAGATAGTCGACGTGAAGGTCGAGGAGAAAATCGTCATCTCCCAACGGATCCATTTCGAATTTAACCGCAGTGTGCTCCGACCTATCTCCTTTCCTATCTTGAACGACGTGGCGGCGATCCTTAAACAGAGTCCGCAGATCGGCAAGGTACAGGTGGAGGGCCATACCGACTGGATCGGTTCGGATGTTTATAATCAGCGCCTCTCCGAGGCGCGGGCCCGGTCCGTGGTCGATTACCTGGCAAGGCAGGGTGTAGATCGTGCCCGGTTGGTCCCGATCGGGTACGGCGAGGCCCGGCCTATCGGTGACAACAATACAGTGGAAGGGCGGGCCAAGAACCGTCGCACCGAATTTACCGTACTCGAATAACAGTAAGTAACCTTGCAGAACTATGTATGGTTGTGACCTCTTAAAAAGGCTCAGCTGCAAGGCAGCCGGAGGAGGCCGACTGAGGCGTACTGGAAGGTACGCCGCAAGGAGCGCCGACGACGGCAACGCAGCAGACGGGCCTTTTTCAGAGGTCACCTTATGGATCTGTGCACACCCGTCCAATACGTGAAGGGCGTCGGCCCGCGCATAGCCGGCCTGCTGGGGCGCTTAGGGATAGCCACGGTGGGCGATCTGCTCTGGCATCTACCCGCCAGGTATCTGGATAGACGCGCTATAGCTCCGATAGCAGAGCTAACCCCCGGCAAGGACCGTGTGGTGATAGGCGAGGTGACGGCGAGCGGCGTGGTCGTAACCGGCCGGCGTCGCACCAGGTTGTACGAGGTGCAGGTCAACGATGGTACCGGCGTGATCACCGCCACATGGTTTCATTTCTATCCGAAGGCGATGGCCGGCCGGTTCCAGGTAGGCAGGCGGGTCCTGCTGGCCGGGGAATGCTCGTTCTTCGGTGGTCGCGCGCAGTTCGTCCATCCCGAGTCGGAGCTGCTCGATGCAGAAGGGGAGGCCGAGGTCGGAGGGAGGATCCTGCCGATCTATCCGGCCACCGAAGGTCTGACTCAGCGGATGCTCAGGCGTGCCGTTCGCGCCGCCTGGGAAAAGTGGCGATCTGCCTTGCCCGGGGGCCTGCCCGACGCGATAAGGCTAGGTCAGCGGCTAATTTCGCTGGCGGAGGCGATAGAGGCCCTCCACTTTCCGGAAACGGAGGCCGATGTCGCGGCATTAAATCAGCGCAGCACCGCGGCGCATCGCACGCTCATCTTCGACGAGGTCTTCTACCTGGAGCTGGGGCTCCTATTGCGGCGGGCCACATGGACGCTTAAGACAGGCGCGACCGTTCCGCATCGAGACGAGATCGGTCGAGCCTTTGCGCGATCTCTCCCATTTACACTGACGGCCGCGCAGGCGCGCGTTGCAGGCGAGATCGCCCAAGACATGGCCGGCACGCGTCCTATGCATCGGCTGGTGCAGGGGGATGTCGGTTGCGGGAAGACGGTGGTGGCCATCGGCGCCGCGCTCCAAACGATCGGAGCCGGATATCAGGTGGCCTTCATGGCCCCCACCGAGTTGTTGGCCGAACAGCACACGCGAACGATCCGTCCGTGGATGGAGGCCCTAAAGATCCAGTGGGCCCTGCTGACTGGCGCCACTAGAGGCAAAGAGCGGCGCCAGATCCTAGAGAAGGCGGCAGGCGGCGATCTTCCTCTGTTGATAGGTACGCATGCGCTTATCGAAGAGGACGTCAGGTTTGCCCGCCTTGGCCTGCTGATCATCGACGAGCAACACAGGTTCGGCGTGGCGCAGCGCCTGGCGCTGAAACAGAAGGGGGTGGTCCCGCATGTCCTTGTGATGACGGCGACCCCAATCCCGCGAACGCTGGCGATGACCATCTACGGCGATCTTGACTGTTCTATTATCGACAAACTCCCGCCGGGGCGCCTTCCGGTCGTCACAAAACTTTATGATGATGGGCAACGAGCAAGGCTCTATGAGGGGATGCGCAAGGAGCTGGCCAAGGGGCACCAGATCTACGTCGTCTATCCGCTGGTGGAGGAAAGCGAAAAGGTCGACCTGAAAAACGCCACGGATATGGCCGCCGCCCTGGCTAAGGTGTTTGCCCCGCGCTATCGCGTCGCCCTGCTTCACGGCCGGATGCGAGCGGAAGAGAAAGAGGCGATCATGCGGGCCTTTTGCCTGGGGGAGGTCCATATACTGGCAGCGACCACTGTCGTCGAGGTCGGAGTCGACGTCCCTACGGCCTCAGTGATGGTTGTCGAACACGCGGAACGCTTCGGCCTCTCCCAACTTCATCAGCTTCGCGGTCGCGTCGGTCGCGGTCGTGATCAATCTTTCTGCATATTGATGGCAAACGATCGCCACTCCGATACAGCGCGGGCCCGGCTTCGGATCATGACGGAGACGACCGATGGGTTTCGGATAGCCGAGGAGGACCTGAAGATCCGGGGCCCGGGGGAGGTTATGGGAACCAGGCAATCGGGACTGCCGGAACTGAGGGTGGCACATCTGGTAACCGACGCCGGGATAATTGCGACGGCTCGCGAGGTAGCCGCTTCGGTGGTGGCAGGCGATCCCGCACTAGTCAATCCCGAACATGCATGGCTTAAGCGAACCGTCATGGAACGGTGGGGCGAGCGACTTGCGCTGGGCGCCGTGGGGTAATTCGAGGGAATTCGGATTGACAGTCGCCTGTATCCGACATAATGGTGTAGTGAGTGGTTTCTATGGATGACTTCCAGCCAATCCGCGTCGATACTGCCCTGGCGGGGATGCCGTCTCGGTGAACGATGGCGACCCCGCTGAAAACCGAATTTACACTCGCCTCGCCCGTTGGGGAGATCTATCAGGCCATCGTGGTCGATTGCCGGGGGTCGGGAAAGACGGAGGCCCAGTGTCAAGAGGAGATCCACCGGGGCTATGTGGACAATGCGACCGCGCTGCCGTTACGGATTTTTGATCCGGCGAAACTGACGGTCGGGGAAGTGATTGACCACGCCTATCGGTTTGACAAATTTTGGCCATGGCTGGCAAAGCACCACTATCCATTGCCCCAGAGTACCGATGACTTCGATCCAAACACGACCGATGATGCCGCCGCGCAGTTGGTGTTTGCCCAAGCGGCGTCCAGCGCCGTTGCGGCGGCACGTGCCCAGGGTCTTGCGGAGGGCTCGGACGTCTATGTGCGCAGCGTTGCCCATAACGTGTATAATTGGGGGCTTGCGCACCTCGGTTTTCCGAACGATTGTCCAACAGAGATGGGAGCGGTGGCGGCCTGGGCAAACCGCTGTGGCTATTGCAGTGAAACCTCGTATATCCTCTTCGATATCTTGCGAAGGGCTGGGTTGTCTCCCGTGATTCTGTATGTCGAATCCGGTAGCCCCTCGCTCGACAAGATGGTTGTCAGCGAGCGCCTTCCGAAGGATTCGCTTTTTTCGGGACATGTCTGCGCCGGGGTGCGGTTGCCGGATGGATCATACATCCATCTTGATGTGTCGCAGAAGAAGTTCGACGCGCGATATGCCTCTGTCATTTCCCTGACGCCCCGCCAGGTGGTGAGCGAGGTGTGGTATACGAACCGGTGGATTGAAGAGGTCAATAGGCGCGACCCAAACGCGACCACCCTGATCCAGATAGCCGCGCAGATGGCGGCTTTTGCCGATGCGATCCAGAAGGTTGCCCCCCATGATTTGCGGGGGGCCTGGCTGCGGTGCGTGCAGACGACGCTTTTGCAGCAGGCGCCAAGCGCGGCATGTCGAGAGTTCGAGGCGGCCTTTGGCACCTATCCCATGTTTCCCGCGGCGTTGCACGAGACCCGATCCGTAATCGCGCTGATCAATGGTGATCCGGAGGCGTTCATTCGCGCCGACCCCGAATTTCGGAAGGCCCTGGCTCATCTGGCGGTAACAGCGCCGAAGGCTGCCGCACATTGGGCGGCGAATTGGGCGCAGAGATGCAACGGGTGGATCGCTCGTCTCCAGGCGATCCAGGTACCAGCCACTCTGGTGAATCGGGAGGCCGTGATCGTGTTGCAGCGCGAATTTATAGGCTTGCTAAAGCAGAATGTCATTGAGTTCCTCGGTCTCGCGGTCACATGGGACCCAGAATATGTGCCGGCATATATCCAGCTGCACACGGCAGCGAGGCAGTGGGACCGGACGGATGACGCCCGCCGGTATATTGGCCAAGCCATTCAGGCACAGCCGGACAATGTGGTTGCGCTCTACATTGATGCGGCGGTGGCGCTCGATAGCGTCTTGGGGAGATCCTCCGAGGCGGCAACCGCAACCTTACAGGAGGTACAGGCCCATTTGGCGCGAATACAACAGATCGAGCCATCGCACCCGCGCACCGTTCTGCTGGAGGCAGGGCTGGCTTGGAGCCAGGGCAATTTGGATCGGGCCGTGCAATTATTCGAAGCAATCGCAAGTCGCGCGTCGGGGGACCCATCCTATTTGGTGCAGTTGGCGTACGTCCGTTTCGCGGCGAAGAAGCTTGGGGCCGCCGAGGCAGCCTTTCGGCAGATTTTGGACGAGGACCCCTATTACGGATGGGTCGTCGTCGAAGGGGCAATGGATGCAATTAACTTGGGCATTACTGGCCTCGACGAGCGGACGAAAGAGGTGCGAACTGCCAATGTAGGCGGAGGTGATGCACGAGAGTGTATTGATCTGTTTCTCCATCTGGCTGAGCAACTGAGCCCCGGGACGGCTAACGGGGGTGCTGTAGAGAAGGTGGAACGGGACCTTGCCGCCAAGCGGCAACTCGCTCGCTTTGGTCTCGTGGCTTTTTTTGCCGGACACCTGTCGGCTTGGGAGCGGGCCCGTGCCGCCCTCGGTCCCGAGTGGCCGGAATCGGTTCGGAAGCGCGTTGCTCTCGACCTTGAGCAATACGCGCGAGCTCTCCTGGCAGCTCCGAAGCCACTGGCTATGAAGCGCGACGCTCGGCGCGTGGCGCAGACCATGCCGTATCTTCTTGGGGCGATGAAACAAGACGCCTCGCTGCTGATGCTCAACTTGGCCTTTGCAAAACAGGGCCTGTGGCTGAACAGGCCGGCAAATAGTGCGAAGTGGTTGGCGATCACTAAGGGCATTGATCCCGACCTTGCGAGGGACAGCTATTATGAAGAAGTCGTGAAGGAATTTTATAGTGAGGTCGCTGGATCTACAGCAAAAGACACCGCGCAGCCCCTGAGCCGCTTGCTGACCGCCCTCGAGATTGCAGGAGATGTTGGTCTGGCCTGGACTTCTGAGCAACGTACGGCGCTCCTTTCTGGTCTTGAAAGTCTTGACGCGCGGAGTTTTCCTCTCGGCCTGCGGAAGAGGATCGCCCTCCTGCGGGAAAAACTCTAGACCCCGTTCGGTTTGACTTTGCCTGCCAACTGGATTACGCGTACGGCCCCGTGGACGCACTGCCGACATATAAACCCCGCCTCCCCACCTGGATGCGCAAGACTGCCGGGGACTGGGAGGCTATGCATACCCTAAAGGCACGGTTTCGCAGTCGACGGCTCCATACCGTATGCGAGGAGGCCCGCTGCCCGAACATGGGGGAATGCTGGAGCCGCGGCGTGGCAACATTCATGATCGGTGGAGATATCTGTACGCGCTCATGCCGATTCTGCGCCGTGAAGAGTGGAAGACCGCTTCCGCTCGACCCGGAAGAACCACGGCAGATCGCCGCCATGGTGGATCAGATGGGACTGCGGCATATAGTGATCACGGCCGTGGCCAGAGACGATCTGGCCGATGAAGGGGCCGGGCATTTCGCGCAAACCGTTCAAGCAATCCATGAAGAGACGCGTCAAGTAACGGTTGAGGTCTTAACACCCGACTTTCATGCGCGGGAGGAGTGCCTGCGGGCCGTAGGCACGGCCTGTCCCGAGATCTTCAATCACAATATCGAAACCGTCCGGCGCCTGACGCCGGGTGTTAGGAGCAAGGCCAGGTACGATCGGTCGCTGACCGTCCTTCAACGGATGCATGAATGGTACCCTGACATCCATATCAAGTCGGGGATCATGGTGGGGCTCGGCGAGACTAGGGGAGAGGTCGAAGAGACCTTGCGGGACCTGCGCTCGGCCGGATGCATTATAGTTACGATCGGCCAGTATCTTCAGCCGACGAAGGAGCATCATCCGGTGGTAGAATATGTGCGGCCGGAGGTATTCGAGGAGCTGCGCGCGTACGGAGAGTCTCTCGGATTCGCGCGGGTCTTTTCGGGGCCTTTTGTCAGAAGTTCGTATATGGCGGATACACAATTTCTCGGGAGGCATAATGGATCGTAACTTGGCATTAGAAATGGTGCGTGTAACAGAGGCGGCGGCAATAGCCGCGGCTCGCGTGATGGGACGTGGGGACGAACGGATGGCCGATCAGGTGGCAGTCGATGCCATGCGATCGGCATTAAACGGCATCAAATTCAGCGGCCGCGTCGTGATAGGGGAGGGGGAGCGCGATGAGGCCCCTATGCTCTATATCGGCGAGGAGGTAGGCCAGGGAAACGGATCGACGATCGACATCGCGCTCGACCCGCTCGAGGGGACCACTATCACCGCTCGGGGTGACAACAATGCCCTGGCCGTTATTGCATGCGCGGATAAAGGCGGTTTTCTCAATGCCCCGGACACCTATATGGATAAGATCGCCGTTGGGCCTGTGGCTCGTGGGGCGATCGATATTACAAAATCCCCCACGGAGAATTTGAGACGTGTCGCGGCGGCAAAGCGCTGCGCGGTGGAGGAGCTGACCGTAATTATCCTCGATCGGCCACGCCACGAGAATCTGATCATGGAGTGCCGCCGGGCCGGCGCTCGGATCAAGCTGATTCGCGACGGGGACGTCTCGGCTGCGATCGCCACCTGCCGCGAGACCAGGGGGGTGGACATCCTGATGGGGATCGGCGGGGCCCCGGAGGGTGTCTTGGCTGCGGCAGCACTTCGCTGCATGGGTGGGGATTTTCAGGGGCGGCTCAAATTCCGCAATGACGAGGAGAGGACCCGCGCGCGTGCCATGGGGATCGCCGATTTCGAGCGCGTCTATCACCTTCAGGACCTGGCAAAGGGGGAGGTGATGTTCGCCGCCACCGGTGTGACACACGGGGACTTCCTGAAGGGGGTTGTCTTCTTCGGTGGCGGATGCGAGACCCACTCGGTCGTGATGCGGTCGAAGACCGGGACGATTCGTTACGTTACGGCGTATCACGAGTTCGCGAAGAAACCGCACTAATGGGCGCCACTCAATCGATAAGGATCGCCGCGCCGCGCGAGCATGTCTACCGGGTCATCACAGACTTCGGGCGGTATCCGGAGTTTCTCCCTGAGATCAAGGGAGTGACGATCGACGAGGAGACCAAGGCCGAGGTCACCGTCACCTTCTCGGCCCAAATATTCGTCCCCCTCCACTATACGCTCCGTTTCCGGCTGGCCCCGCCGGAGCTGATGGAGTGGGGATGGGTGAAGGGGCAGGTGATGCGCGACAACAGCGGTTCCTGGCGTCTTAAGGCGACCCGGGACGGCGGCACGGAGGCCACTTATACGGTGGATATCAGGTTCGGCCCGCTGGTCCCAGGGATGGTGTCGGAGACGTTGGCTATGAGCACACTGCCTAGCACGCTAAAACGGTTCAAGAAACGCGCAGAACTGTTACTGCCTGACCCGAAGAACGGTACTCATGGTGACGCCAAAAAAAGAACCCAACGGACGGCTCGCTAAGCTGCTGCGCCTAGGGATGGGCGCCTTCTGGATGACCGAACAGGGGGTCCGCCGCGCCGTCCGTGAGGTCCGCCTTCCGAAGGAGGCCACGCAGTTTCTCGTCGAGCAGGTCGAGCGACGCAAGGAAGAGGTCTTCGAGGTCGTCCGCGGCGAGATCGAGCGCGCGATTGACCGGGTCGATATCAAACAACTTGCCAGAGAACTCCTCGAAGGCCACGAAATCGAAGTCACCGCAACCGTTCGGTTTAAACCCCGGAAGTAACTGGACGTAGTAAATTATGCTAGTGCGACGAGCCGAAGAATCATATTGACATATATATCATAAAGTAATTACCATATCCTCCATATGCACAGGACAACGATCATTTTGGCGCCGGGATTGGAGCAGCGGCTGAAGAAACGGGCGCGACGGGAGGGGAGGAGCCTGACGGACCTGATTCAGGCGTTTTTGCGCGCTGCCTTGAATGTGCCCGCGCTCAAAAAGACGGCGCGGCGCATCACTCTCCCCTCATTTGCGATGGGGCCGCCCCGCGTTGACCCCGCGGATCGGAGCCGCCTGTGGGATATCATGGATGAAAAATGAGCGGGATGCTCGATACAAATATCTTAGTCTATGCCGTCAATCAGGAAGGCCCTCGCCATGAACCTGCGAAGGCTTATCTTTCGGACCTGCTGGCAAGCCCAGGTCCATGGTATCTCTGTTGGGCCATCGTGTATGAATTCCTCCGCGTGGTTACGCATCCCAAGGTCTTTGCCTCGCCGCTCCCTTGGCGAGACGCGTGGCAGTTTCTTGAAGTCCTGCTCGGGGTGCCAAATGTCGAGTTGCTCTACGAGAGCGAGGAGCATGCCGAGGTGTTAGAAATGCTCCTCGAATCTGTACGCAATCCTTCAGGAAATCTCATGCACGACTGCCATATTGCGGCCCTCCTGAAGGAAAACGGCGTCGGCGTGCTCTATACGCACGACACCGATTTTCGCCTCTTTCCGTTTCTGAAGGTCATCGATCCATTTGAATAGGCGGCAATTAAAACCCGCTTGACAGAGCTATTATATATGATAGCATCTTTCTCATGGAAACGCCCTCGGGTCAGATGCCCCTTCGCATTCCGGTCTCCCTCCATAAGCGCCTGAAAGAGCTGGCGTACCATGAGGGGGTCAGCCTGAATCAGTACTGTCTGTTTCTTTTAGCCCTTCACGCCGGGGAAGGCGAGGAGCGCTATTATACCCACGCCTGGATTCGCGCGGAAAAAATGGCGAGTGCGGATTACCGGAAGAAGAAGGTGCGCCGCGCAAAAAATCTCCACGACCTCTTTCGCCAGCTGAACAGAGATCTGTCCCATTGAAATTTGTCTATTCGCATAATTTTCTTAAGCAGTACCAACGGTTCCCGCCGCATTTTCGGGACATTGTGGAAAGAAAATTGCGGCTCTTCGTGGCGAACCGTTTTCATCCCTCGTTGCGATACAAGACCGTTCAGGCGCTAAAGCGGGACAATCCACCGGTCAAGGAAATTTCCATTTCCATGGGGGTGCGCATCACGTTGCAGGAGTTCGCGGACCACGTGTATCTTCGCAACATTGGAACCCACAGTATTCTTCCATGAAAATTCGCATCAGTTAGCCCCCTGCAGTAAAATTGCCTGCCAGGCATGAGCACGCACACCCGTCGCGGGAACTCCCAAGGGTCCCCGGTACCAAACCATCATTTCGCGTCCATTAGGTACCGGGTACCGAACTTCACGAGGTTCCGCCAGCCCTTGTATTTATGCACCTCATCCAGAACGATCAACTTTTGGTTCGCCGGGAGCTTCCCTTTCAGGAGCGGTGACTTCCTGGCGGGGCATCCCAACGGTATATGATTTTATACATGCATAAATTCTCGTCAACTTGAGGATATCAGGTACCAAACCGTGATCGCATGTTCATTTGGTACCAGGTACCGAACGGGAAAGGCCGTCGGATACAGGGGCTTTCCGCTTGACATCCAAATTTTCAAGGTGTTATTGCCCTCTCATTGGTTCGCGCCAAGTGTTCTTGACCTCTGCCAGGGAGGTTCTGTGGTCATCCGCAAAAACGTTCGGCAGTTTGTTTGGGCATTCGCGTTTCTCTTTTTCAACATGAGCTGCGACTCTCCGTCCGGCGCGCCCGATAAGGGTTCTCTTCTACTTTCCCTCAAGGTCCTCTCGGATGACGGGAGTCCGATCGCCGGTTTTGATCATCTTGAATTCAAGATCAGCCGGATTGAAGTCGTCCATCGGAGTGATCTTACGGAGTCTGCCGTTGAACAGACCCTGCCGGTGAGTGACGTGTTGCAAACGCTCACCATTACACCGACGAATGAGCCGATCAATGTCGGTCAGTTCGAAATTCCCGTCGGTTTTGTTGAACAGATTCGCCTGATCACGTCAGAGGAGATCTCGCCGTCCGTTTCAGTGAGCATTTCCGGGGATAGCTCGGCGATGAAACTCCCCAGCGGCGACCAAACGGGACTGAAAATCAATCCCGCTGACAAGACCCCCTTTGAGATTAAGAAAGATGAGGTGACGGCTGTGCGGGCGACCTTTGATCCGCAGAAGAATACCATCCGGAACAAGGGCCAAGGGTATATCTTAAAACCGACCCTGGAGGCGGTTGCATTGCTAGCGACTGATATCACGGGAGGTCTCAAACCCAATGTCGTGGCTGTACGTTTCAAGCCCGGCATCTCCCTGGCACGGGTTGAAGAGATCAACGCGGAGATCGGGGCTGTCATCCTCAAGGCCATTCCGGAACTGAACGCCTATAAAATGAAAGTGCCCAATAGTATGTCCATTATTGACGGCATCCATTTCTACGAAGGCAAATTGGAAACGGACCGTACTGCCCCTGTTTTCTTTATGGGTGTGGCACAGGCCGCTGGGGTCCCGAACGAAGGGACGCCGGCTCATCAAACGATCATCAACGCACCAAACCTTTGGACCCGTTTAGAGAATGCCGATGGCGTGGTGAACGGGACCGTCGGCAATCGCGATATTATTGTTGCCGTCATTGATGCGGGTTTTGATCTGGACCATCCTGACCTCATCCCCAACTGGTATATCAATGCTGCCGAAATCCCGCCCGCCTTGGGAATTGTCGATGCCGATGGCGACGGCGTGATGACCTTTATTGATTTAAACGATGCGGCTAATTCGGCTCAATGTCCGGTTGGGGCGAATGCCAATGCCCCGTTCAACATTTGCGATCCGCTCGATATCATCAATGATCCGAACTGGGCTGACGGGGCGGATACGGATGGGAATGGCTTTGTAGATGATCTGGTCGGCTCGGATTTCACGGGTGCGGGTGACAATAATCCCAATTCAGCAAATGCCCATGGTACCATGGTGACTGGCATTATCGGTGCCGTCGGTGATAATCTTGCTGGGGGGGCGAACGTGCTGAACGTCGATCCTGCTCTGGATCCAACCGGTGCGGGAATCTTCACCGTCACAGGCGGGATTGCAGGAATGTCGTGGAGGGTTCGTATACTCCCCTTGCGGGTTCAAACGATGGTTGCTGGCGCCGCTCCGGATGATGCCGACGACTTTGACGTTCAGCAGGCCCTCGTCTATGCGCGCAACCAGGGAGCCGATATTGTCAACATCAGTTTGGCGACGCTGAGTTTTGAAAATACCGCCCCCGCTCATCCAACAGCCACTTGTAGTGGGGCAATTTTTGACGGGCTGGGGAAAAATTTTGGTGATGTCCGCAATCGAGCCAATAATTTTTACAATTTCAATATTGGCAATATGTTGGTGGTGCTGGCCGCGGGCAACTGTAATGTCAATGTGCCGGCAACGTCGATGATCGTTGTCCCGCAAATTCCACTTCAGACAAATCATCCCAACCAGGTGATCATCACCGCAGCAACAGATACGACCATCACAGCCGGGAATCCTAATCCCGCCTTAACGGGCTTTAGCTCCCGAGGTGTTGGCTATGCGGACATCGCTGCACCGGGTTTGGGTTGGCTGACGCTGGACTTTGGAGGTGGAACGGCAACGGTCGATGGGACCTCTTTTGCCTCGCCAACCGTCGCTGGCGCCTCAGCCGTGATCTTGGATCGAAATCCAGCCCTCATCGGCAATGGGCCAGGCTTACGGACAGCTGTTCTCGACGCTGCCAGTGCGACGGTCAACCTTGCGGATATTACTCCCGTTCCTCTCCTGCCTCTCACTCCGGCATCTGGCAACGGAAGATTTCTAGACTTGGCAACTGTGCCGTGAAGAGAGGAAATGAAGGTCTGATGAAGAATTTCATCATATTCATTGCAGGTATGGTAGTCGTTACGTCCTTGGGATGTGATAATGCGGGGCCTTCCAGCAGGACCATTCAGTCTCTGTCGTCCCCACCTTACGGAGGTGTGGTCACGCTGATTGGCACAATAAAGATTGGCCTAGAAGTGGGGCTTGACTGTCCTGACAATTTTTATCTTGAAGATGAAACCGGTGTCGTGCGAGTGGCGCAAGAGAACAACACCGAAATCATTCGATCCTTGGGGAAAAAAGTCGAAATACAAGGCCGGTACGAGGGGACCACTTGTTTGGAGGTGTGTTCCTGCGGTAACTTCATTTCGGTCGAAGATGTAACTGTTCTTGAATAAAAAAAGACCGTCCCAGTTTCGGTTCGGTAGATGAGGTGAATGATTTATTTGTGATTCCTCTGATAACAAAAATAGCAGAAGATGAATTCGCCGGTGGGGTGGCCCCTGAATTTTTAGGGAAGAGGGTTGAGGTCGTTGGAGAATATCTTGTCTCCTCTTGTCCGGAACTCTATTGTGGTTCCATGCTCGCCGTAGAATCTATAGTAGCTCTTGAGTAAACAAACATCGCCTGCCAGGCATCTGCACGCACACCTACAATCCCTTCTCCCGGCAGAAGGTGGCGAAGGGGAGGACGCGCGTTCGGTGAGCGGCGATCTCTACATCTTTGTGGCCTAAGTGCACCTGATAGAACTGCGGGATGGAGGAGCGCGCCGCAAAATAGGCAATGTTGGGACTGACACCTGCTTCCCCCGTCTTGCACTCGACGGCAAACAACGGTTTGCGATTCTTCACGACGACAAAATCGATCTCCCGCTGCTGGGCATCCCGCAGAAACTGGAGGTGCATCTCCTCTCCCTCCGTATCCTGGATCCGGTGACACATCTTCAGCAAATGCGACGCCACGCAGTTTTCAAACCGGGCGCTCGGCGCCGCGCATTGGGACCAGTCCCAGAGATAGAGTTTTTTCTCTTTTTTTGCCGTGCGGAGGGCGGGGAGACCAAAGGGGGCGATCCGGAAGCAATAATAGAGGCGCTCCAGGATCATGACCCACCGTTCCGCCGTGGCAAAGGCGACCTGGAGATCCTGTTTGAGATTATTCAGCGAGAGGATGGACCCGACGCGGGCGGGGAGCAGATGCATCAGGAGGTCCAGTTGCGACACCTCTTTGACGTGCTCCAGGTTGACTAAATCCTCCTGCATCACGCGCGCCAGGCGCTCCCGCTGCCACCGCTTGGCGTGCCGCTCGCGGGCCCGGAGGAACGGTTCCGGGAACCCGCCGAAGGCAAGTAATTGGTCCAGATCGGCTCGCGTGGGCCGATCGCTCAATTCCGCGAGACTCAACGGGTGAAGCCGATAATAATGGTATCGGCCTTGCAGCGAATCTCCGCCGCGTCGATAGTAATCCAGCCGTGCGGATCCCGTGATCAGGAATTGCGTGCGGGATTTGTGCTGGTCATACAACCCCTTCACGAGATTCCGCCAGCCCTTGTATTTATGCACCTCATCCAGAACGATCAACTTTTGGTTCGCCGGGAGTTCCCCGTTCAGCAGTGATGACTTCCTGGCAGGGGCATCCCAGTTGAGATAGGCCGGATGCGATTCATCGGCATCCCCCAGGAGATGGAAGGCCACCGTCGTCTTCCCTACCTGCCGTGGCCCCCCGACAAACACCATCTTCTCCCGCAAGTCCTCGCGGATTGCCCCCTCCAGGTACCGCTGCATGCGAGCCTCCCCTGCCAACGGGACATGAATAAACTCAACTGCATGTTATTTTATACGTGTATAAATTCCAGTCAACTGGAAAATCGCCTGCCAGGCACTCCCGATGGTATCCGGCACCAAACCATCATCAAAATAGGGACAGGCCCTTTTTCCAACCCACTGAAAAATAAGTCCATTCAAAAAAGGGCCTGGTCCCTATTTTTGCCTTATCTCATTGACACCTCACATGCACTGTTATACGGCACATGTTGTATGACGGAACCTGCCGTTCTTCCTGCTGCTACTCTCTCGCTCTTTGACCAATACGGTGCAGGTGACCGGGATCTAGTGCCGGAATGGCCGGATCTGAATCCGCAAGCGCTCTCCGCAAAATTCCGTACCATCGATGATGGGAAGGCGGTTTTCCGTGACGGCTCTGAGAGGGAGGGGATCGCACGGCTTTGGAGCGGATACCAAGAGTTGTGCACGATCCTTAAGGGGAACGATCCTCAGCTCATGTGTGCGGCGCGCCCCGCTGATGTCACGGAGCAACAGCTGGCCGATTTTCGTCTGGCAGTTGCGGCAACGAGCGCCTTGGCAAAAGAGGACGTGATTGGCAAAACCGGGTTGGTGATCGGCGATAGCCTCACCGCGGCGCTTCAGTTTGCCACCCAACCGGCTGCCGATACACCTCCATTGCTTGCCAGTCAGATCTTATATGCGATCGGCGTCAATCCCCTCACGCTGGGCAATGTTGGGCTCGCCGGCCCTTACCCCTTTGATGGCCGCCGGCACGAAGAGGTGACGTGCTTTGAGTGGCTCGATTATGCCAAGACGCTCTTTGTTGACCAGATACGGAACGTGGTCTTTGGCGGTGTCTGGGCTCCTGAGGGTCTCTATCATAATCCTGGCGGCTTGGTCACCGTCGCCGGAGTTGGCGGGGCAACCACACACGATCTCCTGCGCGACCAGGAGGGAGCCGAACGATGGGATTCTCCGGCGACGGCATTGCTCAATCGCATGGCGTCTCTCCTTAAACCTCCCCCGTGCGCGGAGCCACCGCGCTCCCCCGAACGGTGGCGATGCGAAAAGAGTTATCTGCGGTATGCCCTTGCCGATCTAGAAGGAAAGCTGAAGCACAGGGGGGCCAAAGGCGGTTTCTTTGCCGTGGCCTTGGGGAGTAATGATCTCATGACCTTTCGACACGTCGTTATCAACGCGCCGGAGCGGACGCCCGAGGCATTCCAAAAAGATCTGATCGCGCTAGATGAGGGGACACGCTTGCTTTCGACACAGCATGGGGTGCGACGTGTTTATCTCATGACGCCCGACGTCAGCCTCCTCTTCCATCCCCTCCCGGCAGGGACAACCTATACCGATGGGAGGACGATCCCACCGGAGAGCCGGACCCTCTACCACTGGGTCCTGGCGGCCAAACATGGGCGATCCATTCCTCCCCAGTTTGTCTTGGAGGGCAAGGAGTTCACGGACCTCCGCGCACGGTATCGAGCATTTCAACAGGTGGCCAATGTCACGCTGGGGGTCGAGAGCAACTGGTTGATTATAGATAATGATAAGGAATTTCATTCGTTCGTTAATGGGCTGTTGGGGAGCGGGGTGTCTATTGATAAGGTGCCGGGGTATGGGAAACTCCGCTACAGCGGTGTTGAAGGCGGATTCAGTCCCGATAATGAGCATCCCTCCAACTTTGGTTACCTCCTCTGGAGCGAGCTGATTGTCCAAGCCCTTGTCAACGCCGGCTTTGCAATGATCGCTCCTCTCACCCCGGCAGTCTCGCAGAGCGACCTTCAGGCGGCCGTCCTGGAGCGTGCGAAGGCAGCGGTGCGTGCCAATCCCTCGTTGTATCGCCCGTCACGCCTGCCATACGATGACCTGGTAGCAGCCCGTGATCGCTTCGAGAAGGTCCTTGACGACGAGGCGGACACGTGGAGACCGCTGGCCGATGCAGCGGACCGGATCTGGCCGTCGGTCTCTTCGGAAACATTAGTGAAGATTGCGGAAGTCTTGCACCTCGATCCTCGCCGGACCGGAAGCGATGCGGTCGCTCACCATGTCCTGGTCGGCGATATCCGCCAGACCCTAGAGGGCAAATCCACTGAGGAGTTGCGCGTACTCTGGCGAGAATCGGTTGGCCCAATCCTGCTTCAGTGGCTGGAAGCGGCGATCCAAGATGCGAACCGGAAGGCCCGCTTTGCCCGCGTCTACTTTGGGGCGCTCGGTCCCCAAGGGGAGGAGTCGGCCGAGGCCATTGCTGCCACTGGGGTGACCCCGGGGTTCTTCCGATCCCAGGTACTGTTCCGCCCGTTTTTTGCGCAGGTCAGCAAAGGGTTGGATCTTCCGTACTCTTCGACGGGTCTGGAGATCGAGTGGCCGGCCAATATCGGATTTCTCCCCTTGGGGATCTTTGATTTGCTCGGCACCGGCCTGCAGGGGCGGCTGTTTGTCAATCTCGGGCAGTCGGCCGAGGCCTATTTGTCACTCCCACTCCTCAATAATTTCCATCTTTACGCGGATTCCTTTCCCCAATTCACCCTGAGCGCCGGCCTGGGCTGGGCGCCGCGCTATCACCTTGATGCCGACGAACCGTGGGAGGGGAACCGCGGCCATGTGGAGGCGCGATTGACATGGACGCGCCGGGGAGATCCGGCCTTTCAGGTGTATGGCCTAGAGGTCTATCTGGAGGGACGCAACCCGTTCGGCCTCGATTCCTGGCGCGTGTGGGACCCTGCGGGTTTGGAGCTCGGGATTGGCCTCGGCTGGCGCTTTCGATGAGCTCCAGCATGAGGATCACGAGAGATATGCAAACGCACCAGGTCGAGGAAATGCCTTGAATGAGCGGTTGACACGGCGCAGCCAAATGTGCCCTGTAGGAGTTGTCGAACGAAAGCTGGATAAGGAGGGAGTATGGTGAGCGAAAAATGTCGGGCTTGGTTTTCTCCGAAGGATCCCGCGGTTCCATCGGAGTATTCGGCGCTGTTCGAGGAATTGGCGCGGCGCGCGGGGGATCCTGCATATGTAGAGTCGTGTGATTTAGAGGGTTTCTATCGTGATCAGGAGACAGCGGCAACGTACCGGTTCCTGCAAAAATCTGATTTCCTGGAGCAGGTAAAGAACCCCGCCGGGCAGGTCCAGCTCCGTTTTGCCTATGGGGCGCTCTTTGCACACGTTCTGAGAATCAAACATGAGAAGCATTTTCCCACCACACGTGACCTGATCAGGATCCACACGCAGGAAGGTCATCCGGAAAAGATCGAGAGATTGCAAGCTACGAGGGTGCTTCAACAACTCACATCGCAACGCGAGGCTGAGCAGTTAGCGCCGGCATTTCTTCCAGCCCTGAAGGCGCTCTATGCGCAATATCCTTATCGGTTGACCAATATTGATGGGAAGGGGGATGTCCCAGTCGGCAGCTTCTGGGGTGTTTCTTTGGATTCGCGATGGGCCTGCGGAGGTTTCGCTTGTGTTCCCCTTACGCAAAGCCGCGTCCTTTACCTTCCTTTTGACGACCGTCGTCCGAAGGGGGGTGTCTATTTTGTGATGGAGTCCGATGCCCAATGGAAAAACACGCTACAGGCGATCGACGTGCATTCAGGAAAGGAGTTGTGGTGGTTGACTTGTGATTTTTCCTTTCTCCTGCAGAGCGATGAAAACCCCTTTGGAATCCCAGCGCATCTCTACCGCCTTTCGGAGTCAAGCGAGGTTGCGTCAAAACAGTGGTGGGCGCGGATTCCTACGCCAATCGCGACAAGCATCACGCGTGCCCAATGGGAAGATTTTTTAAGGCTTCTACCAAGCGACTTTGAGTTATTTTCCAAATCGCCAATAAGGGAGAGAATCGAAGCACAGATTCCCAAGTAGGAACCAGCGTGTCGCGTGAAAGGGATCTGGCTCGCGAACTAAGGGAGAAGAGGCGCCATGTGTTAAAACCCTTTGTCATGCAAACAGCAGTCCTCATCAGGAGGTTACATGGGAACCAATCGCCCGCGCGCTCTCTGTCTGTTCGTGTTCTGGTTGTTCACTAGCCTCGGCGTCAGTTGCGGACCGCACGCGCCAGACGAGGGCACAGCACCAAACACGCAGCTCACGCCAGTGACGCCGGTCAGCAGTCTTGATGCTCTCCCGCTGGGCCGGGTTGAAATCCAGATGCAAGACATTGCTGGAGAACCGGTCACGAAAACAGTGAGCACGAAAGCACAACCGCCGAAGTATCCCTGGGACCTGGAAAAGGTGGAACGGATCCTCATCACGGTGCGCGAGGTCCAGCTCATCCGGGAGGAGAGCGTGCTCAGCCCGGCCGCAGTGATTAATGTCGGCCCCACGGACACGCAGTTTGATCTGCTGGAGCTCGTGGACAACCTGGCAACGCTCATCCTTGGGGATACCTTTATTCCGGTCGGGGAATATCATCAGATCCGGCTCCTCCTCGCCGAGGCAAACACGATTGTCGTCGACGGAAAAGCGCATCCATTAAAGGTGCCGAGCGGGGAGCAAACGGGGATCAAGCTCGACGGCATTTTCACCCTCCACGGCGGGAAGGTGACCAAGGTCCTGCTCGATTTCGATGTCGCCCATTCGGTCATCTTCAACAAGGGACAGGGGTACATCCTCAAGCCGGTGATCCAGATTGCGTCCGTCGAGGAAGCGGCAGATGCGGCGGTCCTCCTCTCGCAACCGCTCTCCGAAAGGTTCGTGACGGAGGTGAACGGCCAACTTGTGTCCTACGAGATCCGGGACGGCTATCTCGTCACCGAGGGGGACATCATCATCGGCACGGTTATCGACGGCATTACCGATGTAAAGGGTCTGCTCACGGGAAAGGGCCTCGTCCGGACGGGCGACATTACGTGGCCGAATGGGGTCGTCCCCTTCACAATGGACCCCGCCCTGACCGCCGCCCAGCAGACGGTTGTCCAGACGGCGATGAACAACTGGATGAATGTGAATGTCGGGCTGAATCTGAATTTTGTTCCCCGGACCACCGAAACCGACTGGGTCACGTTCCAGTTGGGTACGATCGGATGTTCCAGTCCGGTCGGCAGACGAGGCGGCGGACAAGTCATCAATCTGGCGGCGGGGTGCTTTAATAATGACTTCGTGGTTGCCCACGAGATCGCGCACGCCTTGGGGCTGTGGCATGAGCATTCACGCGAGGATCGGAATAATTTTGTCACGATTAATATAGCGAATATCATTCCGGCCGATCTGCATAATTTCGACCAACACATCGTGAATGGCGATGATATCAACATGTACGATTTCGATTCGGTCATGCACTACCCGCCCCTTGCCTTTGCCATCAACAATACGCAGCCCACCATCGTCCCACTCGTGCCGCTCCCACCCGGTGTTATTATGGGGCAGAGAAATCATCTAAGCGTGGGGGACATTGCGGCGATGCAATGGCTCTACGGTGGAGATATTCGACTCATTCCCGGATGGTTCGGGACGGAGAGCCAAGGCGGCGGGATCGCGATGGCCGATCTCAATGGGAACGGCCAACCCGAACTCCTCGTCATGCACATTGATAATCCCCCTGTGGAAAATACCGGCCATTATCGCGTTGGCGTGGATTGTGGCATGAGCGGGTGTACGCAGTGGGGCAACCCGATCCAAATCCCAGGCTGGTTCGGGACGGAGAGTCAGGGGGCCGACATTGCCGCCGCCGATCTGAACGGCAATGGGCAGCCGGAGCTCCTTGTCATGCACATTGACAACCCGGACGGGGAGAACACGGGCTATTATCGCGTCGGCGTGGATTGCACCGTCGCCGGCTGCGCGCAATGGGGCAACCCGATTCAAATTCCCGGCTGGTTCGGGACCGAAAGCCAGGGTGGGGGGATCGGCGTTGCGGATCTGAACGGCAATGGGTCACCGGAGATCCTGATCATGCACATTGACAATGCTGCGGGCGAAAACACCGGCCACTATCGCGTCGGCGTGGATTGCAATGTCGCGGGATGCACACAATGGGGCAATCCGCTCCTGATCCCGGGTTGGTGGGGAACGGAAGATCAGGGTGCGGCGATCTCGGTCGTGAATCTGAACGGCACGGGCGGTCCCGAACTCCTGGTCGCGCACATTGACAACCCCGCAGGTGAAAATACCGCTCATTATCGAGTGGGATTCGATTGTGCGATTACCGGCTGCGCGTCATGGGGGAATCCGATCCAGATCCCTGGTTGGGTTGGGACGCAGACCCAAGGGGTGGGTATTGCCGCTGCAGATCTGAACGGAAGCGGTCAGCCCGAGGTGTTCATCATGCACATTGACAATCCTGCGGGGGAAAACCATGGCTACTACCGCGTGGGGGCCGATTGTGAAGCGGGCGGCGCCTGCACGTTTCCCTAAGCCATTAACGAGGCCTGTCCCTATTTTTGCGCTATACGCCGAAACTCCGCCAAGGCCATGAGGGGGAAGTAGTGCCGGTAGCCGTGGTAGCGGATGTAGAAGTGACCGGGGAAGCCGGTGCCGGTGTGGTGCGGTTCGTCCCAGGCGCCGTCCTGTTGCTGACGCTTAATCAACCAATCCGCGGCGCGTGCGGCGGCCTCGCCAGCGGCGCGACCGGCGGCGATTAGTGCCATGAGTGCCCATGCGGTTTGGGAGGGGACGCTTTCCCCTTGCGGAACGTATCTCCCGCGCGGATAACTCTCCACCGATTCGCCGAACCCGCCGTCCACCCGCTGCACACTTTCCAGCCATTGCACGGCACGCACGACCATTGGGTCGGTCGCTGGGATCCCGATAGCGCATAAACCCCGCAGGACGGCCCATGTCCCGTAGATGTAGTTAACACCCCAGCGGCCGAACCAGCTCCCGTCGGGCTCCTGATGACGGACAAGAAACTGAAGCGCCCGCTGTACGGCAGGGGCGTCCATCGCCCATCCGTAGGCTGCCAGGCATTCCAGCATCCGGCCGGTGATGTCTGGTGTCGCCGGATCGAGGCATGCCCCATGATCGGCAAACGGGATTTTATTGACGAGCGATAACGTATTGTTTTTGTCGAACGCCGCCCAGCCGCCGTCGTCGTTCTGCATGGAGAGACACCACTGAATCGCGCGGGTCGTCGCCTGTTCTTTTGCCTCCACCGGGAGTGGCAGGGGGTGAAGAGCCAACAAGACCTGGATTGTGTCGTCCACATCGGGGAAATAATCGTTTTCGAATTCAAACGCCCATCCGCCGGGGACCCCCTGCGGATTTTTATGGCGCCAATCGCCATAGGTCGTGGTGATCTGTTGCGCGAGCAGCCACTCCCCGGCCCGGAGCAGGGAAGGATCGTTCGGCGGAACACCGGCGGACCGGAGGGCGGTCATTGCCCACGGCGTATCCCAGACAGGGGAGATGCAACACTGTTGGTGGATGAGGGGCTGTGTTGTATGGCGTGAGGTCGCGTATTGCCAATTGGTGTCGTGAAAGGGGAGAGGAGGAAGTGGGCCCTCATACCCATGTTGGAATCGCTTGAGCGCCGACATGGCCTTGGCGATCGTCGTATCGGTGCTCGGATGGCCTAGTGCCCGCAGTGCAAGTGCGCCGTACGCCAATGCGGGAAAGATATCCTCCGTGCCGGCAATGTGCTCGCGGATCCAGCGCTCGGCCTTTGCGATCGCCAGAGACTTGGTCGGGCTTAGTGCCGTCAGTGGACGCGCAAGTTTCATGGCCCTATCGAGCAGAGAAAAAATATCGGCCCAGAGATCGCGCGCAGAATCCACGCCAGTATTTTTATGGTCAGCCGGTCCCAGCTCCTCTGCCAGATGGATGTCGACCGGCCAGATGGGACGCCTGGCCATAACGATCAGGAGAGGGACGATGCAGGCCCGGGCCCAGCTGGAAAAATTTGCCATGGAGAAGGGGGCCCAATGGGGCAAGAGGATCAACTCTGCCGGCATGTTAGGTACGTCATCCCACCTGCCGCATCCGAGCATAGCAAGGTGAATCTTTGTGAATACTCGAGCAGCCTGCAGGCCACCATGGCGCGCGATAAACCGACGGGCAGCCTGCAGTGCCGGTAAATCCGGCGGATGGCCGACCATGCGGCATGCCAAATAACACTCTATAGTGGCACTAAGGTCACCATAACCTTTATACGACAAAGACCAGCTGCCATCCGGTAGCTGCCGGGCCAAGATTCGGCGCGCCAATGGAGCATCGATCTCTCGATTTGGCAGTCCCAAACAATGACGAAGATAGATCGCCTCGGCCCCGATCGATTCATTCGCTTCGAGGGTATACCACCAATATCCATCTGGAGTTTGATGAGATAAAAGAAGCTGACTGGCCCGCGCAATGGCCTCGTCACATTCCGAACTTACTAAGACAGCTGCAACGGGAGCGGACAGTTTGCGATGCATCGGCGAACACTACGTTACCCGCGAGCCCGTTTCAACAGCTCAATCTGGACTCCGATAGCCGTGGTGGGGAGACGAACGGGATGGCGCTTGGCGCTCGCGTAGAAACTAGGCCCATCGTCATCTGCCTCTTCGTCGGCAACAGATAGCGGCGATACAGAGGCGCCGAGCAGACCAATAAAACCGATAGCTGCTAGGAGCAGGACGAGGCATTTAATCACAGTTCTCATCGGTTGTTCCTCCCTCTGGGGATAGAAATAGATCAAGAAATGTGCCAGATAAGCTGCTCGGCGGGCTAAATTATAGGCAATTAAAACAACAGGTTATAGATTACTGGGATCAGTCGGGCATCTATTAGAGATCATTTATGGAGAGCAAAGGCCCCAGATCTTATTGTGCCGACCCCAGGGGTGAAACACTATTACTTAGAGTCGCATAAGAGATATTATGTAACATTGACCATGACCTCGCGTAGCCGGGAAAGGATCCTGGCCTCCAGTTGGCGTGCCCTCTCCTTGGAGATGCCATACTCGTCGGCGATATCTTGTAACGTGCGTGGTACCTCTGCCAAGAGCCGCTCCTGGAATATTTTTAGATCGCGCGGTTTGAGGGTTTTAGCAAACGAGGCCAATTTTTCCCTAAAGACGTCGCGCACCTCGGCCTGGGCCAGTTGCTCATCTATCGGCACATCGTTATCGGCGATGAAATCGGAGAGCGTTGCGCTGTGCGCCTCATGACTGACTGGGGCATCCAGCGATACCTCGGAGGTCCCTATCCGCTGACTCATCTCCTCCACCTCTTGTGCCGTAACGCCGAGGCGTGCTGCCAGGAGCCTGGATTCGGGAACAAACCCCATCGCCTCTATCCGGCGTTTTTCCTGCACAAGCCGATAAAATAGCCTGCGCTGTGCCTTTGTAGTGCCGATCTTGATCAGGCGAAAATTTTCCAGGATATACTTGAGGATATAAGACCGGATCCACCAAGTCGCATAATAGGATAGGCGCGCCCCCCTTGTAGGATCATATTTCTTGACGGCAACCATCAAACCGACGCTCCCCTCTTGGATCAGATCGAGGAGATGAAAATAAGAGCTGCGGTATTCCATCGCGATCTTCACTACCAAACGGAGGTGCGATGTGACGAGCAGCCTGGCTGCTTCCAGATCGCCGGTGGTCCGGTAACGCTCGGCCAGTTCGCGTTCTTCAACCTCCGTAAGAAATGGGTAGCGCTGCACCTCGGCCATGAACTGGCGCAACGGATCGACACGGACCAGTGCCCGTTCTTCCGGCCCATGGGGGGCGATTGGCCGTTTGTCCGGTCGGTTAGGCATCGTTATTAGGATGCTGCTGACATCCTGTTAGAAAAATTCGCCGATCGTGAAGTTGAATACGACTTTCGATTCGCCCGGACGCCGTTTGAAGGGAAATCCCCATTCGAACCGGAGCGGTCCCAATGGGGAGATCCACCTGATCCCCGCCCCGTAGTTGGCCCGCAGCGATTTTAAGTTGATCCCCTCCTCCTCGGCGAAGGCGTTGCCGGCGTCGATAAAAGTAACGACCTTGAGTCCGCCCGGTCCGTAAAGCGGCGCCTCCAACTCCCAGTTTAGTTGCAACATCTTGTTCCCGCCGTAGACGAAATCGACATCGCCGCCGGCCGGTCCCGATGCGATCCGCAGGCGCGGCCCCACAGTCCATAGATCAAAACCGCGAAGGGAGTTAGGCCCGCCCATGAAGAACCGCTCGAATAGAGGCACCGAACGGTTGCCCAGGCTCTTGATATAGCCGACGCGGCCAAAGAGCTTTGTCACAAACCCCCATTTGATCGGTTGGTAGAATCTTGCCAAGTAGTTGATGCGGTAAAAATCGTTGTCCCCTCCATCCCGGAAGTTAGCCCGCTGGCGTTTTGCCGAAAGAGCTCCGGCACCGCAAAGCTAAAATCGGTCGCTCGCACCTTCTCCATCTGATAGCCCAAATTCACGGCCGCGTGCTCGAAGAGTCTGTGGCCCAGCGAGACAGACCCGCCGAAGGCGCGGCGATCGTAATCTGGGTAGCGATAGATAGTTCTCGAACTAGATACGCTGAGGATCCATCCGGAATCGAGAAAGTAAGGATCGGTGACCTGCGCTATATACTGCTGGCGCAACTTGCTGATCTCCACCGACAGCTGACCGGACAGCCCACGCCCGAAGAAATACTGCTTCTGGATCGAACCGGTGAAAAAGAAGCTCTCGGCCGTAGAAAATCCAGCCCCCAGATTAAACGCGCCGGTGGGCCGCTCCTTGACCTCGATCTGGAGATTGGCCCGGTCGTCCCTAGAGCCTCTAGGGGCCGCGAACCGGACCTCCTCGAAAAAGCCTAACTGCATCAGCCGTTCCCTGCTCTCCTCTATCAGTCGCCGGTTGAAGAGGTCCCCCTCTTTTATTTTAAGCTCCCGCCGGATGACCTTGTCACGTGTAGTCGTATTGCCCGTTATCGTTATCCGCTCGATCGAGACCCTTTTACCCTTGCTGATGGAAAAGACCATCTCCGCGGTGCCCGCCTCGTCATCAGGGATCGGGACCGGTTGAATATTTGCATAGGCGTAGCCTTCAGTCCCATACCACTCGGTCAACATCCGGAGGTCCTCTTCAACGATCGAATGGGTATAGAGCATCTTGGGCTTGGTCTTAAGGCGAGCTCTCATCTCCTCCGGTGTCGTCAGTATCTCCCCCTCCACGCGGACGTCGGATATGCGGTATGCTTTCCCTTCTTCGACGGCATAGGTGATAAAGATATGCCGCCGGTCCTTGCTGATATCGACGCGCGGCGTATCGACGCGTGCCCGAAGATAGCCGTGGTTTAGATAGTGGTACATCAGGTGGGCGACATCTTGTTCCAGCAGTTCCTCCCGGTATTTACCGCTTCGGAACGGAAAGGCCCCCTTCTCCTTCGTGCGGAGCAGCTTCTTAAGTTCGCGATCGCTAAAGGCATGGTTGCCGACGAACTGGATTCGCCGCACGGCAGATTTATAATGCTCCTTAATTTCGAAAACGATCTCGTGGCCTTCTGCGACAGGGCGTAACGCGTAATCGACCTCCGCTAAGTGGTAGCCCTTCTTGGCATACAGCGCCAGGATCTTCTGTACCGAGTCTGCCAGGGCCTGCTCGCTTAACGGGCGAAACGGGCGGACGCTCACCTCTTCCTCCAGCTCCTTGGCCTTGATCTTCTTGTTCCCCTCGAACCGCACTGCCGTTATCGTCGGTTTTTCCGTCACGTGGTAGACGAGTTTGACGCCTCCTGCCGCCGACAAGCGTTCGACCCTGATGTCGGCAAACTGACCCAGTTGGTAGAGGAGCTTGATATCGCCGTCTATCCATTCGCGCACGAACGGCTGACCCACCTTGCTCCGAATGGTGGCCAGGACCGTCTCCGTCGGCGTAACGGTGTTCCCACGCACCTCTATGGCGCGTATTACAGGCCCTGCCGACGCATTGGAGGCAGGCGCTACGGCTCCCAACCAACTCGCGGCCATCAACAATCCCGTGACGGCTAAATGGTTACATCGGTTCATGCAGGACTCCGCCCTTCAGTTCGGATCTGCGCGACGCCGCGCGGATAAGATCAGGATTGTGCGTCACCATAATCACCGTCATACCACGGGTCCTCCAGCATTCGGTCAGCAATTCCATCACCAGACGCCCGCTTGCCTCGTCCAGATTGCCCGTTGGTTCGTCCGCCAACAATAGCGGCGGCCGCTGGACTAATGCCCTGGCCAGGGCCACACGCTGCTGTTCGCCCCCGGAGAGCTCGCGCGGACGATGCGTCGCGCGGTTGGCCAACCCGATATCGCTTAAGATCTCGCGCGCACTCGTAGCCGCCTCCCGGCGGGACCGCCCTCCGATCAGGGCCGGTAACATCACGTTTTCCAGCGCCGTCAGTTCGGGCAGCAGGTGATAAAACTGGAAAACGAACCCGACCTGTCTGTTACGGAAGCGCGCCAGGGCTGCGTCATTTTGACGATATAGCTCCTTACCGTCGTAATGCACCTCCCCTGCCGTCGGCCGATCTAGGGCGCCCAGGAGATGGAGAAGGGTCGATTTGCCAGAACCGGAGGCGCCGAAGATCGTCAAAAATTCCCCCCGTTCAACCGCAAGATCGAGCCCGCGCAATACCGGCAGATGCTGGCCGTTGTCCTGATATCCCTTATGAATCCCCCGAGCGAGCAAAAACGGCATGGAACCCGCTACTTAGGCAAGATTCTGCGCGGAGATCAAGAAAAACCTCCGTCTTTAATGGGAACGGCCCAATCCTTCCAGCAGCGGCAGCTCGCTCACCTTGCGCGCGGCATGCCGGGCGGCCGCGGCGCAGACAAGAACCGCAAACCCAAGCACACAGCCAAAGCTGACACGCGAGATGGTTACCGGCAGGTGAGAGAGGAAATAGACCTCTGCCGGTATAGGGATCCACCGCCAACGAATGAGACTCCAGACGAGTCCACCGCCCAGTAACGCGCCGAGCCCCACCCCGTAGCCGCTGGTCCGCATCGCCTCCCAAAAATAGCGTCGGCGAGCCTGCCGACCGGATAGACCTATTGCTCGCAAGACGGCCACGGAGCGGTATTCCTTTAGCAGATGCAGACAAACGGTCGAGAGGAGGTTGACTGCAGCGACTATTACCAAGATCCCCATGATCAACCCGAAGAGGAGTCGTTCCACACCGATCGCCTCGAAGAGCGAGCGGTGCATCTCTTGCCAGGGGAGGACCGTAATGTCGGCGGAGGCGCGCTGCGATAGCTGCGAAGCGACCCAAGGTGCTTTAGCCGGGTCGTCGAGCCGCAACTCGACTCCTGTAATCCGGTCTGAAAGACCGAGGGCCTTCTGTAGGGCCGGCAGGCCGACCAGGATGAATTGCGAATCGTAATCGTGCAGGCCCGATTCGAAGAGCCCTACTACCCGCGCGGAAACGAAATCCCTTGTCGGTGACGCCCCCTCCTTACCGGCACGCGGCAAAAAGAGCTTAAGTTCGGTATCGACTGCCACCCCGAACGCATTGCCTATCAGCACCGGCAACGGCTCGCCAGCCGCAGGTGACCCCAATACGGCGCTAAGCGCGCCCGATTCTACTCCGATCAACCTAACCGGCCAGACATCGCTCATCGCTTCCGGCGGCACCCCCTTCACTACCACGCCGCGAATCTGGCCCGCGCCTACTAGCAACCCCTCCCGATAGAGAAATGGAGCGGCTGCCGTAACGCCGCGACCTGCGATGAGCAAGGAATGCCTGATGGCCTGCCACACCATCACCGGAATCCGGTCGGCCGCCAGGACGGAGTGGACCAGCGGCACCGGATCGAGGATCGTTAGGAGACTGCCTATTACCGGCCACTCCCGACAGCGCACTTGTAGCTCGCCGTAGCGCCCTATCCCCCATGCGCCCCAATCCCTCCACCGTGTCAGATGCCTGGCAGACAGCGGTGCGGTCTGCCCCGGAGCACTCAGACCTGCCTCAACTAGCTCACGCAGGTGGGCATGCTCGTCCGGTTGCGCAAATTCCGTCTCACGCATTATCACGATGTGCGCCCCAAAACTTAGGAGGGCCCGTTCATAGGCGGCGCCGAATCCGTCGACTATCGCCATCGTTGTCAGCAACGTCGCAACCGCTATGGCGACCCCGCCAATAGTCAGGCCGAGCATGGTGCGGTGGCTATTCATATCGCAGCGCCTCGGTAGGCGAAAAGCGGCGCAGCCGCCAAGCAGGGACGACCGCCGCGGCAACGGCCAACATGATACCGGCCAGACCGATCGCGGCGCAGCGCAGCCCATGCCATTCGACCGGAAGATGATCCAGATAGAAGGTTGCCGGCAGCCTGATCGGATGGCGCGCCAACCACACTCCGGCTATGCCCGCGCCGGCCAATCCGCACAGGCTCCCCAGGCCGCCAATACAGGCCCCGACTTGTAGCACCAATCTGACCAGGAACCATCCCGGTGCGCCGATCGCCCAAAGGATGGCCAGATCGCGTTGCCGCCAGGCCACGTGTAGAAAGACAACCCCGCAGATGCCTGCGGTGGCGATCAAAACCATCAAGAGGAGGATTACGGTCATCACGATCCGCTCCAGTCGCAGTGCGTTCAAAAGCCTGCGATTCTGTCCCTCCCAGCTGGCGACCTCGGCATGGCCCGCCAGCCTGGCTTGCACTGCCGCCGCGACAGAGCCGGCACGCATCGGCCGGTTAAGATAGACGACCCAGCGCGAAACCGACTGAAGCCCAAGCAACCGCTCGGCCTCATCTGCCGGCATGATCACTAGCTTTGTATCCTGCTCGAAGAAACCTGTGCGGAGCCATCCGGTGACCGTATACTCGCGCACGATCGGGGCAAGCTCACCGGCGGGTGTCAGCATGCCAAGCGGCGCGATTAGCCTAACCGTTTCGGAGGGATCTATGCCGATGCCGAGATTCAGATAGAGCTCGCTGCCGAGCAGAACCGTCGGCCCGCTCGCTCCAGATACTTCCCGTGTCCAGACATTGGCCGTAGGCCAGCGACGGTATTGCGCAGTATCGACCCCCCGGATCTTGACCCCCTGATCCGAAAAGCCGGCACCGACGGCACGCTGGATGATAGCCTCCCCCTCTACCATCCGGAAGAGCTCCGCGGCGCCCGGGTCTTCTACCGAAGAGGCCACGGCATGCGCGATGGTATCGATGGTAGCCGGATCCTCCCCGGTCGGAGTAATGGTCAGATGCGGCGCTATACCTAGCAGCTTTCGCTCCAGCTCGGTCCGAAATCCCCCCATGACGGCCAACACCAGCGTCATGGCAAAGACGCTAATACCCACTCCTGCAATCGCTGTAAGCGTAAGAAAGCGGGCAAAGAGATATTGGCGTCGAGGCCAGATCCATCGGCGCGCCAGCCCGCACAGATTCGCGCCTGGAAAACCGATCATGGCGTAGGTGTTGCGGGTCGACACTCTACCTGTTCCGGGCGGAGTAGCGGAAACAAGATGACATCCCGGATGGACGGGGCGTTCGTCAGCAGCATCACCAGCCGATCGATGCCGAGCGACGCCCCGGCAGTAGGCGGCATCCCATGCTCAAGCGCCGTTACGAAATCCGCATCGTAAAACATCGCCTCTTCGTCCCCCTTGGTCTTGGCCTCCGCCTGCTGACGTAATCGCTCTGCCTGATCTACGGGATCGTTGAGTTCGGAAAAGGCATTTCCGATCTCGCGGCCGTAGACGATCAATTCGAATCGGTCGGTGACCGACGGATCGTCAGCGTTTCGCCGTGCTAACGGTGAGACCTCCACCGGATAGTGCGTGATAAATGTAGGCTGGATCAGTTTTGGCTGAACCAGCCGCTCGAAAAGTTCCACGAGCGCAATGCCACTTGTCTTGCACAACTCGGCCTCGGGCACATTGCCTATCCGCCCAACGGCATCGATCATCCGATAGCGCGCAAACGGCGGCGTAAAATTAAGCACGGTCCCCTGATACTCAACAGTCGTCGTCCCGAGCACGGACTTACAGACATACGCGATGACCGCCTCCGTATGCCGCATCTGCTCTTCGAACGTGGCATAGCTCTCGTACCACTCGACCATCGTGAATTCCGGATTGTGCTGTGTCGATATCCCCTCGTTGCGAAAATTGCGGTTGATCTCGAAGACCCGCTCCATCCCCCCCACCACGAGCCGCTTAAGATAAAGTTCCGGGGCCACCCGCAGATAGAGATCGCAGTCAAGGGCGTTGTGATGGGTCACGAACGGACGGGCCGCCGCCCCGCCGGGGATCGGATGCATCATCGGCGTCTCGACCTCTAGATAGTCCTGCTCATGAAAATAAGCGCGAATGGCCTCAAGAATTCTCGCGCGTGTCTGAAAGGCCTCCCGAACGCCGGGATTGGCTATCAGATCGAGATAACGTTGCCGGTAGCGGGTCTCGACATCCGCCAGTCCGTGCCATTTCTCCGGCAGCGGTCGAAGCGCCTTGGTGACGATAGCAAACGGCCCAGCGCGGATCGTCAACTCATTCGTCTTCGTCCGAAAGAGGACGCCCTTGACAGAGACGATATCTCCAAGGTCGAGACACTCGTATATCTCATAGTCGGCAACCGAAAGGACGTCGCGCTGTATATAGAGCTGAATGGATCCGGTGCGGTCTTGACACTTTAAAAACGCCGCCTTGCCGAAGGCCCGCACGGCTACGACGCGGCCGGCAATTGCGACGGCCACCGATTCCGCCTCCAGCGCCGCCCCTGTCCGGTCGCTCCACATGGCGTGGATCTGAGCCGCTGTATGTGTGGGCCGAAAATCGTTGGCGTATGGATTTCGTCCGAGCTTGCGCAACCGCTCAGCCTTTTGCAGGCGTTGGGCGTAATATTCGTCAGTCGGTCCCGCTTTCGTCTCTGCCATCATCCGCTCCCGATCATTTTCACCTATGCCCCTGCGCTATGCAGCAGATATCGCCTGATCAACTCGTCCAGACCTCCATCGAGGATTGCCTGGACGTTGCCCACCTCGTAACCGGTCCTATGATCCTTCACCAGTTGATACGGCTGTAACACATACGAACGGATTTGTGAACCCCACGCGATGTCCGCCTTCGTTGCCTCGACGGCCGCTCGTTCCCTCCTCTTCTTCTCCATCTCCGCTTCGTACAGTTTTGCCTTGAGGAGCTTCATCGCCATCGCCCGGTTCTTGTGCTGCGAGCGCTCGTTCTGGCAGGCCACCACAATCCCGGTGGGCAGATGCGTTAGCCGCACGGCGGAATCGGTCTTGTTCACCTTCTGCCCCCCCGCGCCGCCTGAACGGAAGGTGTCGACCCGTAGGTCCGCCTCTTTCACATCGATGACGACCTCGTCCTCTATGTCCGGCAAGACGAAGACCGAGGCGAAAGAGGTATGCCGTCGCTTGTTGGCGTCGAACGGGGAGATTCGCACGAGCCGATGGACACCTATCTCGGCCCTTAGGTGGCCATAGGCATATGGACCCTCCACGGTCATGGTAACGCTGCGAAAACCGGCCCCCTCCCCCGCGGTGAAATCGACTACCTGCGTTGCCATCCCCCTTGCCTCCGCCCAGCGTCGGTACATCCGCAACAGGATCTCCGACCAGTCGCATGCCTCGGTCCCGCCTGCCCCCGCGTTTATCGATAAGATTGCGCTGTTAAAGTCGTGCGGTCCGGAAAGCATCCGCTCGAACTCCATCGCCGCAAGTTCGGCCTGCACACCGTCGAGATGCCGTCCGGCCTCCGCGGCCAGATCGGGATCGTCATCATCGCGCAAAAGATCGAGGATGGCGCGCACATCCGCCAATACCCGCTCCTGGGTCGCGAACCGACGCACCTCCGCCTGAAGCTGGGTCAGCTCCTTGCCTACGCGCCTGGCGCGCTCGGCATTGTTCCAAAAGTCGGCCTGATGGGTCTCAATCTCTAATGATTGGATGCGCGCCTGCTTCCCCGCGACGTCAAAGATGCCTCCGCAGGGCCGCTAGTTGATCGGTCAGCCGGGTGTACAGATCGCTCAGTTCTCTGCTCATGGCACCTCCTTATCTACCAGCGAGCCCGCTGGCAGCAAGGAAAATCATTAATGGGTCTTCGCGTTTCCGAGTGGGTAACATGGCGGGCCTATGAAGTTTTCCCCCCTTTGAAAAAGGGGGGTCAGGGGGGATTTTTCCCAGCCAACCGCTCTGTCACAACCTGAAAGATGGCTTCCATGACTCCATCAATCTCTTGCAACACCTGTAAATTATCAAAACGCAACACGGTTAGCCCCTGGTCACGCAGATACTCATCACGCTGTTTGTCTTTCTTGATCTGCCCCTCTCCAAAATGTTGTGAACCATCCACCTCAACAACAAGGGCTGTTTTTGGAGCATAAAAATCCACGATGTATTGTCCGATGGGTTTCTGACGATAAAATGGAACATCCAAAATCTGTTTTTTGCGAAGCCGAGACCACAACTTGTGCTCACTATCCGTCATTTTGCTTCTCAGAAGTCGTGAATACTGTTTCAATTTGGCATCGTATGGGAGCATGAGATCAAATCCCCCCTCGCCCCCCCTTTTTCAAAGGGGGGGGATAAAATTCGCATCCCTTGTTTATGACAAGTTTTTAGACCCATTCAATTCTTTTCTTAACCACGTCCCACAAGACTTACCGGACCATCAACCCACCCAATTTACCCACTCGGTTCCACGATGACCCTCATTAATGAAGGGGACGTTTCCCGCCCAGAAGTGACGATACAAGAAAATAAAAATCGCTGTTATCTCTCGGTGCCGACCGGCGCGAGGTCGCTCAAGATCACATAGCGGCAGCCGTCAAAGATGGCCTCAACCGGACTTACGGTCACGGTCGGATCTTCTTGCTGAGACCCAAACCGGCCCTCAAGCAAATTGGTTGCAATGAAGACACGAAATCCACGGATCACCTCACGCCGGCCGGCATACGACACCTCCCCGCCAACCGAAAAGCAGCGCTTTATCTGGAGATCGCGTTGATCACAAAACGGGATCTCACGCGCCGAAAAAATCCAGGGATATCCCATGACTCTCCAACCGTTCTTCTGGAACCGCTCCATCCAATCATTGAAGGCGCACTCTGCAAACATCTGCAGGGGTTCCTGTTGCGCCGGATTGTCCGGCCGGACAACGAATACATCCGTTTTTAACGCAGGGACCTCAAACCACGTTCGTTTGCCCTTTACGGGCGCACCGATCGGCCTCTTTGTCATAATGGGATACCTCACCCGGATCAGATCGAGGATGCCATCCCTATTAATGTCTGCGCGAGCCTCGTAGTCTTTCGGTGCCACAGGATCCGGCATATGACCTCCTCTTCTGCTCTCTGTATCGGCAGTTAGCGGCGTGGCCACGCATTGGGTCCCCTCCGGGCACATTATCTCGGTACAGACGACAGACGCATCACAGGGCTTCCCCTTCGGTCCGCCCCCCGGTTTCCCTTCCGGACCCCAATCGATAATCCATTCCTGGGCGATGACGGGGATTCCCCCCTTTTCCTTTTTTTTGCATAGGCCCGCTAATCCGCCACCATCCGGCGCGGGCATGCCGAGTCCCCCCGCCACGGGAGCTAACTTCTTTTCGCAAAGGGAGGAATTGTCGCATCCATCCCCCGCCTTGCTCGTGGAGCCGTCAACCGTCTCGCCGACTTTGTCTCCCGTAATGATTTCACCTCCGCCGCCGCATGCCTCCTGCTCGGTGCTTAAACACCCGACCAGGGCGCTGACGGCATCGTTACAGGTGGCGGCATACGCCTCCGGATTCAAAAAGCTTTTTCCCCCGGTCCCCTTTTCTTGCTCTTTCTTTTTTTCCTC
>JACPFG010000046.1:1701-26370 GCA_016183125.1 Deltaproteobacteria bacterium | reverse complement strand
GCTTTTCAGAGGACCTTCACGCCGATGGTCCCTCGATCGATTTTACGCTATTTACCCGGTTTGCCCTCCGTTTTGGGACTCAAAAGGGGATGTCTTCCTCTTCGGCCGGCATGGCTTCCGACGGCTCCGATGCAGGCGCAGACGGTGCCTTGGTGGCGCTACCGTTTGTGCGACGCTCGCCGGGACTGCCTAGGAACTGAATTCGCTGGGCGACCACCTCTGTAGTGTAACGCTTATTCCCTTCTTTATCGTTCCACTCGCGTGTCTGAATCCGCCCTTCTACGTAAATCTGACGGCCCTTGCTTAGATATTCCTTGCACTGTTCGGCCTGCTTCCCCCAGACGACCACGCGGTGCCATTCGGTCCGCTCCTGCTGCTGACCACCCTTGTCGGTCCAACGCTCGTTAGTGGCCATCCGTAACGTCGCAACCGCCTGTCCTGTGCCGGTAAAGCGGACCTCCGGGTCATCGCCAAGGTTGCCGATCAAGATGACCTTATTTACGCTCGCCATGTCTCTTCCTATCCACTGGCAGCCCCATTTTGCAAGCCGATTCTTCACCGCCCGCAATCAGGGCAGCGCAGAGGGCCTCCTGATTTTCTGGGTGCTCAGGCGACCTGGTAACGGCCTCCGACAAATAGTGCCGCGCTAGGTCCAGATCCCGTGTTGCGTCCTCCGGATGGATCGTAGTCTTCGGGAGTTGAGTGAAGAGCTCTCCCAACATCCGAAAGGGGCCGGCATGGTCTATATCGGGGGCGAGCATAATTGCCTTTCTAGCATCGGCGATCATCTGTTTCACGCCGGTTTGATACCCGATCACCTTGACTTTGTAATAGAGCCCCGTCGCCATCGCGCGGTAGTAATAACACGAGGCATCCCGCGGATAATGCTCGACGCAGGTATCGCCCATGGCCATTCCCTCGGCGGCCAGGCGAAGTTGCTCCCCCCGTTCCGTCGCCGCATCCGCCCGTCGGGCAAGCGATTCCAACTGTTGAGGAAGATCCGCAGTCGGCGGGGCCAGCCTCAAGACACCGTCGCTGCCAGTCATCGTTTGGCAACCGAGGGTCAGGAGGAGGGGAAAGGTGAGAAGCGAGCGTCGCATCGCCCGGCGGTGTACCATATGATGATAAAAGGGCAAGCCTCAGCCCACAAGTTTCAGCCGGGCTACCGGCAGGAGCGCGATCGGCTTTTACTCATCCCATTCCAGCGCAACCTGTTTCAAGATCGATTTCAGGAGGCCAGGGCCGACGATCTTTCCCGCGTGCATAGGGATGGTCACTTTCTGCCGCGTGATGGGATGCCAATAGTGATAATGTGAACCTTTGGTGTCGAAGAGGACAAAACCGCGCCTCGTCAGAAATCGGGCAAGTTCTTTCGCGGTAACGCGGGGGAGGCGTTTACTCACGCCGCGATCTCGATGACCGTATGGACGGTTCTCTCCTGGCGTGGAATCGGATCGCCATGTCTTCGCAGGGCGCGAATGTGCAAGGCGATAGCTTCTTGGGCATTCGTAATGGCCTGCTCAACCGTGCGCCCCTGGGAGAAACAGCCTGGCAAGGAGGGAACAATCACATAATAGCCCTTGCCGTCCTCTTCCGGTAAGACATCTATAGCAAAGTGCAGGATGGTTGTTTTCATGATGCTAAAATATAGCATTCGCGCGAGCCCCCGCCAAGGAGAAAGTTTCCATTATCCCTCTTCCTTCTCTCGCCACGCGCTTTTTGGGAACGCCGCAACCGTTAAGAGCGTTGCCTGCCGTGTGGGTGTGCATCCCGCCGGCCAGGCCGGCGCACGGCAGTAATCCCCCTTGAATTCTACCACTACCTCGGCTATGCGCCATGGCGTTATGAGCGGTTTTTCGTGGATACAAGAGGTCCTGACCCGTCATTATCCTGGCGCCGATTGGGTGCAAGGGGTTGATTTAAATGGCAATCGGAAGATTGAGCCACAGGAGCGACTGCAGGATGTTGATGGGGATGGGGTGGTGGGCAGCAGTCGGGATTGGGAGCAATATGCGGTATCAAACAAGACCACCCTGAAAACACGCATCGCCTTTTTCAAGACCGCGGCTGCTTATTCGTTAAAACCGGTCAATCCCCTTCACAACATATTAGCGATCGAGGAGGAGATCACGCCTGCCGAGGAAGTCGGCAGGGCGTATCGTTTCATAAGCGATGTGCTCCGTAATGTTCGGAAGCGAACCGCCGCCAAACAGTCGGACAGCGCTCAGGAGAAGATGCAGATGATTTACCAGGCGATGCGCGATGTGGGGGCCGAATGGAACACCTCGACGGCAGGGGCCTTGGTGACTTCCAGTTGCGCGACAAAGCGATTTGATCGCGATGCCGCTAGTTTTGTAGTGTTGGCGGTGGCTCATGAGTTGGGATATCCGGTGTCGCTGGTTACGGTTTCCGAACGTTCCTTTGTCCGATGGGAAGATCCGAAAGGCCGATTCAATATAGATTTAGGGGAGATTCACCCAGATGACTTTTATCGCCACACCTATCGAATTGCAGATGTGGCTATTCAAAGTGGGGCGTATTTACGAAGCTTGAGCGCCGATGAATCCCTATGGGTTGTCTTTGCGAATAGGGCAGGTGCAAAAAGTGCCCAGGGCAGGCGTGAGGAAGCGATCGCTGACCTGGATCGGGCGATTGCGCTCGACCCACGCAATCCATTGGTCTTTCACAATCTGGGGATTGTCAAAGGATATCTCGGCCGACATGAGGAGGCGATTGCCGATTTTGACAAGGCAGTTACGCTAGATCCTGGGGAGGCAGAGTCGTTCAGCGGTCGGGGACTGGCCAGGGCGGCTCTTCGCCAACATGAGAAGGCGATTGCCGACTTTGACCGGGCAATAGCGCTCGATCCAAGTTTTGCAGCGGCGTTCCTTCTTCGAGGGCGAGCCAAAATGAATCTCCACAGAGTTGAAATGGCGGTCGCTGATTTTGACAAGGCGATTGAGCTCGATCAGCACGATGCAACGACATTCACCAATCGTGGCATTGCGCGTGCGGCCCTCGGCCGATTCGGGGCCGCAATTGCCGACTTTGATCAGGCAATTACGCTCGATTCACGTGATGTCGTAGCTCGCTTCGGTCGGGGAAGTGCCAAAGTGCGTTTAGGCAAACCAGAGGAGGCGATTGCCGATTTTGACCATCTGATCGCACTAGATGCTCGCCAGGCTAATTACTTCTTCGGCCGTGGGCTTGCCAAAAAGGATCTTGGCCAATTCGAGGCGGCGATCGGCGATTTTGACCAGGCGATTGCGCTCGATCCGCGCGATGCGGCAGCTGTCGCCGGTCGGGGATATGCTAAGGCGATGCTCGGTCGAGTTAAGGCCTCGATTGCCGATTTTGACATGGCGATTAAGATCGATCCGCGTAACCCGGAGGTTTTCTTCCTTCGAGGGAGTTGCAACCTTGGTGTTCGCAGGTTAGAGGCCGCCGTAGCCGATTTTGACCAGGTGATCGCGCTAGATCCGCGGCATGTAACGGCTTTCTTCGGCCGTGGTCTTGCCAAAAAAGGTCTTGGCCAATTCGAGGCGGCGATTACTGATTTTGACGAGGCAATTAAACGTGATCCTACTAATGCGGATGCCTTCTACGAGCGCAGCCATGTCTACAAGGCCCTTGGCAAACCGAAAGAGGCGGAAACGGATCTGGAAAGGGCGCGGCAACTGAAACCGGACCTATTTAAGTAACTGGCCAGCAAGGCGCTGCTGAAATTTTTCCCGGACCGCAGGCCAATCCGGCGCACGGCAGCAAATACGTACGTATCATTTGACAATATGCGTACGTTCGCATAGTGTTAGGTGGATACTATGACGCGTCTCACGGCCTCCAAATTGCGAGAGAACATCTACCGCGTGTTGGATCGCGTCGCCGCCACGGGGGAGCCGGTCGAGATCGTGCGCAAGGGGACGGTCCTGCGCATTGTTCCGCCGCGGCCGATCTCTCGGCTCGCCCATCTTCCCAAGCGCAAGGTCTTGCGTGTGGCCCCGGAAGCGATCGTCCATTGTGACTGGTCGAAAGAATGGAAACCGTAGCCTTTCTCGACACGCATATCCTTGTCTGGCTTTATGCCGGCGCCGCGGATCTATTGTCCGCAACGGCGCGAAAACATATCGAAGAAGCCACACTGCTGGTTTCTCCCATGGCCCTCCTGGAAATCGATTATTTATATGAAACACGCCAGATCCGTACTCGTGGACAGGCGCTCTATCAGGCGCTGTCCGCGCAGCTTGGCCTCGACCTCGCGGAGGACTCGCTCGCGGCGATCGTCCAACGCGCCGCCTGCCCTGCTCCACCATGCCCCGCTCATTACCAAGGATCGCACCATCCGCCGGCATTATGACTGTCCTTGGTAGAGGGTGGTTCTCCAGCACGGGGCGACGGGACGTCAGGGAACATCCAGCTCACACCCACCCAGGTGAAGTTGTAGGGGAGACTCGAAAGAGGATCCAAAATAGCCCTTGTCACATTGCAAAATGAGTAGCCTTGACTTGGCCCTTTCGCGTCAATACAACACGCCCATGTCATTAGCCGTCGTGATCCTCGCCGCGGGGAAGAGTACGCGGATGAAGTCGGCGTTGACGAAAGTGCTCCATCCGGTGGCGGGGCGACCGCTGATTACCTATCCGCTCGCTGCGGCGAAGGTCTTGCGGCCGGATCGGATTGCGCTCGTGGTGGGGCAGGGCCAACGCGCAGAGATCGAGCCTGCACTCAATGGAACTCGCGTCAGGTGGGTCATTCAGCGCGAACAACTCGGCACCGGGCACGCGGTCCTTGCCAGCTATCCAGCCCTGCGCGGGTTTTCCGGGCCGGTCCTCATCCTGGCAGGCGATGTCCCGGGGCTCCAGTCGGCGACCTTGAAGGATTTTGTTGCCACCTGCGCCGCGAGCGGCGCCCCCGGCGGCGTGTTGACGGTCGAGATGGCCGATCCGACCGGGTATGGGCGGATCGTACGGAATGGCACTCCGCATATCAGTCATATTGTCGAAGAGCGGGATCTGCCACCGAGCGCCGTGACGATTCGGGAGGTCAATACTGGCATCCTCTGTTGTGAGAGCGCATGGCTCTTTCGGGCCTTGAAAAAAATCGAACGGCAAAATACCCAACAGGAATATTATTTAACCGACTTGGCAAAGGTGGCCGCGGAAGAGGGACATCCGCTCATCGCAATCAAGACAGAGGACGCGGCCGCATGCCAAGGGGTCAATTCGCGCGCGGAACTGGCCGAGGTGAATCGCCTGATGCGGCGCCGGATCGTCGAACAATGGATGGATGCGGGTGTCGGATTCGTCGATCCCGGACAGGTGTATATCGATGCCGATGTTGTCATCGGGGAAGATACCGTGATCGGGCCTGGCGTCATGCTGAAAGGGAGAACACAGATCGGGGCGCGGTGCCGGATCGATGCGGGGGCGGTGATTATGGACAGCGCCGTGGCCGATGATGTCGTGATCAAACCCTACTCGGTGATCGAGGGGAGTCAGATCGGTGTGGCCTGTCAGGTCGGTCCGTTCGCGCGGCTTCGTCCCGAAACGCGGTTGGAGGCGGATGTGCGGATCGGTAACTTTGTCGAGACGAAGAAGAGCGTGCTGAAAAAAGGGGCAAAGGCCAATCACCTGACATACTTAGGCGATGCCACGATCGGTGAGCGAACCAATGTGGGATGTGGGACGATCACATGCAATTACGATGGGAAGAAAAAACACCCGACGATCATCGGGGAGGATGTCTTTATCGGGAGCGACACGCAGTTCGTTGCGCCGGTGCGGATCGGGAAGGGCGCGGTGACCGGCGCCGGATCGGTGATCACAGATGATGTCCCCGCGGGTGCGCTCGCCGTGGCGCGTGGGCGGCAGGTGAATGTGAAAAACTGGGCAAAAAAGAGGAAACGGTAATGTGCGGGATCGTTGCGTATATCGGCCCTAAACAGGCCACCGAGGTCCTGCTCGATGGCCTCAAGCGTCTCGAATACCGTGGCTACGACTCGGCGGGCATAGCGGTATTGAATGGCCCCATCGGCACGCAAGATTCAGGCAGGGCAGGGGAGTCGGTCATCGCCAGGTGCCAAGGGAAGCTCGACCGGTTGGTGCGGTCAGTCGCGGAGGACCCGCCTAGGGGGCATTTAGGCATCGGCCACACACGCTGGGCCACTCACGGCCGGCCATCGGACGAGAACGCCCACCCCCATAAATTCGGTCGCGTCGCCGTCGTCCACAACGGGATAATAGAAAATTTTGTCGCGCTGCGCGATCGGTTGAGCACCGTGGGGCATGTCTTTCAGAGCGAGACCGACACGGAGATCCTGGCGCATTTGATCGATGCCGAGCTCCATGCAGGCGCCGACCCCTTCGCGGCCGTGCGCCAGGCCCTGCGCCATGTGGAGGGGGTCTATGCCCTGGCGGTGCTGATTGACGGTGTCCACGATCGCTTCTTCTGCGCGCGCAAGGATGCCCCATTGGTCCTGGGGCGGGGAGATGGCGAGCAATTCGCCGCCTCCGATATCCCCTCTGTCCTACCGCACACCCGCGAGGTAATCTTCCTGGAAGACGGCGATGTCGCGGAGGTGCGCTCGGACGGTTGCACGATTACCGATCTTGCCGGAACAATGCAACGGCGCGCCGCCAAAACGATCACCTGGTCCGCCGCCATGGCCGAGAAGGGCGGCTACAAGCATTTCATGCTGAAAGAGATCTTCGAGCAGCCCAGTGCCGTGACCGATACCTTGCGAGGGCGCGTCCATCCAGTTTCTGGCAAGGTCACGCTCGATGGCATCCAAATTTCGTTTGCCGATCTGCAACGAATCTATCTCGTCGCATGTGGGACATCGTACCATGCCGCTTTAGTGGGGAAGTTTTTGATAGAGGGCCTGGCTCGGATAACGGTCGAGGTCGATCTGGCGAGCGAGTTTAGGTACCGGAATCCACTGATAGGCAAGGGTGATCTGCTCGTCGCAATTTCCCAATCGGGGGAGACGGCCGACACGATGGCGGCAGTACGGGAAGCGAAGGGAAAGGGGGCGCGAGTGATGGCGGTCACGAACGTTATCGACTCGTCGATCGCGCGTGCGGCGGATGCCACATTCTATACCCATGCGGGCCCGGAGATAGGTGTGGCCTCCACTAAGGCCTTTACGACCCAACTCACGGCGTTGCTCCTCCTGGCGCTTGCGGCAGGACGGGAGACGAAGGCGCTCTCGGCCGAGCGAGCGGAGGGTTTGCTAAAGGAACTGATGACTATCCCGCACCAGATGAAACGGATCATCGACCAGGTTCGGACACTGCAGGACCTGGCGCATCGATATGCCGATGCGTCCGATTGGCTCTATTTGGGACGCGGTGTCAATTATCCGATCGCCCTCGAGGGCGCGCTCAAACTGAAGGAGATCTCGTATATCCACGCGGAAGGATACCCAGCCGGCGAGATGAAGCACGGGCCGATTGCACTGATTAACGAACAAATGCCTGTGGTAATCCTGGCGCCGAAAGGGCCGGGGTACGAAAAGGTGATGAGTAATCTCCAGGAGGTCCGTGCGCGGGCAGGCAAGGTGATCGCGATCGCCACGGAAGGGGACTCGGTGGTGGCCGACGCGGCCGATGCGGTATTTTTCATTCCGGATGTTGCGCCGCCGTTCCAGCCGCTGCTTACCGTCCTCCCCTTGCAGCTCCTTGCCTACTATGTCGCCGATGCCAAGGGGACCGATGTGGACCAGCCTAGAAATTTGGCAAAGAGCGTGACGGTCGAATAAGGAGAGGCATGACGCGTACAGTGGACGACCAAATCGCCCAGATCGCGCGCGGCGCCGTCGAGCTCATTACCGATGCCGACCTACGGAAGAAACTAGGGGAAGGGAAACCCTTGCGGGTGGGGCATACGGTCCTGATGCAAAAGCTTCGGCGGTTTCAGGAGTTAGGACATCAGGTCATCTTCCTCATTGGGGATTTCACCGCGCGGATCGGCGATCCCTCAGGCCAATCGAAAACGAGGCCACTACTCAGCGACGCTGCGATTAAGGCCAACGCCAAGACCTATACCGACCAGGCGTTCAAGATCCTCGATCGGAAAAAGACCGAGGTCCGGTTCAATTCCGAATGGCTGGGTAAGCTCACACCGGCGGATCTCATCCATTTAAGCGCCCAGTACACGCTCGCCCGAATGATCGAGCGGGAGGATTTTAGGAAGCGGTTGCAGGAGCAGGCGCCGCTCTCCATCCATGAACTCATGTATCCCCTGTTGCAAGGGTACGATTCGGTAGCGCTCAAAGCCGACGTCGAGCTGGGCGGCCATGACCAAAAGTTCAACCTCGTCGTCGCCCGGGAGATCCAGAAGTCCTATGACCAGCCGCCTGAGGTGATCTTGACCATGCCGCTTCTTGTCGGCACAGACGGTGTGCAAAAGATGAGCAAGTCGTATGGCAATCAGATCGGCATCCAGGAGCCGCCGGGCGAGATGTTCGGCAAGCTGATGTCGGTCAGTGATGAGCTGATGTGGCAATACTATGAGTTGCTGAGCGATCGGTCTACGGAAGAGATCGGCGCACTCAAAAACGGCCATCCAAAGGCGGCGAAGGTGGCCCTTGCCAAGGAGATGGTCGCTCGGTTTCATTCAGCGAAGGCCGCCGAGTTCGCCGCTGCCGAGTTCGACAAGGTCTTTGCCAAGAGGGAAGAACCGACCGACGTGCAGGTCCATCGGGTGAAAGGAAAACCGGACGGCCATCTCGTGGTGGATCTCCTGCTGGAGTCAGGTCTCGTAAAGAGCAAGACGGAGGCCCGACGGCTAATCGAACAAAAGGCCGTAGCGATTGATGATCGGCCGGTCAGTGATATCAACACCCGACTTATCGGTGCCGGCGACTATTTTCTCCGCGTCGGCAAACGCCGGTTTGGCAGGGTGGCTATCGAAAGATAATGTCATGAGGCAATACAAGTTCACGGTGTATTTCGAGAATGAGGTGCTGAGGAAGCGCCCATATCTCAAAAAGGAATGGTGTATAGCGGTCATAGAGCATCCAATCCGCGTGGAACCGCAGGAAGGGAGGCGTTATCGGTTTTGGGGGTATGTGCCTGAGCTGAAAAATCGTCCTTTACGAGTGGTCACGCTTGAGGATAAACTGACTGTACATAATGCGTTTCTCGACAGGGGGTTTGAGCCATGAAACTGCAATATTATCCGGAGACCGATTCGTTATATATCGATTTGTCAGCGAAGCCGAGCGCGGAGAGCCGGGAGATTTCCGAAGGTGTTGTCCTCGATTATAGTGCAGACGGGGCCTTGGTGGGGATCGATATTGACAATGCCAGTAAAAAACTCGACCTTGCGGAGCTCGTCTTAAGTAAGTTCCCTGCCCAAACCCATACGATTTCCGCATAGGAAAGAACACTTGCCAAGCGTTTGCCAGGGGATTGAATTATAGTAGAATCCATTTGTTAGTGACTTACCCCCATCAACAGTGCGCGGCGTGTGCGTGCTCCGCGTTGGCAAGCGCCGGTTTGGCAGGGTAGCGATCGGCAAATAGCACAGGAATGGGGCAGGTAGGGTGACAAAAGGGTTTTGAAGGCCGCCGTGGTTTGGTGGTGATTGCATGAGCGTTGTGGTGTGTTTTCTGCCCACACCCAATCCACGACTGCAACACACGAGTTATTGACAACCTGCCGACATGGGGAGTAGGAGGGGCGTGTGTTGGCGCGGAGGTGCGCGCCATGAGCGGGGATGCCAGATGGCTAAATATGCGTTGATTATCAATGGCGATCCGGAGGCTCGGCATCTGGCGAATGTCGTCAAGAGCCTGACGGTGCTGAAAGCCGACGGGTACGAAACCTTTGTGGCCAGTCCCCAAAATCCCGCCATCGCCCCCGACCATTACGTCGAGCCGACCGTGGACCAGATTACCGGGCTCGTGGCGACCATCAAAGGCAAAATCTATTCCGCCGACGAACTGGTGATCTATACTACCGGCCAGGGCAGGGTGGCTGGCCCGTGCCTGCCGTCAGGCTGTGATAATCCAACTCTTGTGCCGTTCTTGGACGGGATTCCCTTTGGGACGCGACGGGTGATCATGGACCAGGAGTTCGGCGGGAACGTCAACAAGGTCTTTCTGGACGATCCGCGGACGTTGTTTATCTCGGGAGGGAGTACCAAGGCGACGGTGTGTTGTCAGGAGATGGCCCCCCAGTTCTGGGCCCCCGCCGGTGAAATTCCCGATTGGAATGGGGATGGGGTCACCAGTTGGCAGGAGCGGTATGCCTACGCAGCGGTTGGTATGACGGCGTCGGTGCCGCAGTTGGTGGTGAGTCCGGGGTATCTCCAAGAGGGGAAGGCCCCGTTCGAGCCACGGGTGGTAGAGGTAGGAAACCAAGAGGAGCTGACGGCCCAACTGAGCCGACTGAAACCGGGACAATACGCCGTGGTGACCTTTGCTGTTGACGGGAGCGAGCCGTGTAAAGATTACCAACCACAATATGACCGGATGGCGCAAGGTGGTCTTGGCCAACATCTGTGGTTTTGGACGGAGAATGCGAAAGCGGCGCAGGTGTGGGGGATTGGGGGATATCCCACAGTAGTGATGGTCAATGGCCAGGGGCAACGAAGGGTTGTGTGGGACCGCGCACGGGTTGTCGAAGAGCTTGCCGATTTTGCGTTACCGGAAGGTGAGCGACTACAAAACGCGATTGCCGTGGTGAGTCAGATCTATGAGCGCTCTCATCGCCCCGTAGCCGTCAGTAGGATTGCCCAGGCCGTGGCCGCCGCTGGTCTGCACGAGAAGGCGATCTCACTTTTTGAGCAGGCGATAACGGCGGCGGGCCAGGTCGACGATGCCTACTTCCGCGTCGAGGCCTGCCAAGAGATCGCCGTATCAGTGGCGAAAGCTCGTTTGAAAGAAAAGGTGCTCCCACTCTTTGAGCATTTACTCGCCGCAACAGACCAGGTTAAGGATTCCGACAAGCGCGCCGCAGTCATCCGAAAGATCGCCCGGTCCTTGGCCGACGCCGGCCTGAACGAAAAGGCGATCCCCCTCTTCGAGAAGATGATTGCCGCGGCGGACCAGATCGACGATCTCGACGCCCGCGCGGCGGCTTGGCGAGAGATTGCCCAGTCCTTGGGCACAGCTGGGATGAGAAAAAGGGTTATGCCACTCTTTAAGAAGGCGCTCACCGCGGCGAACCAAGTCAACGATGCCGGCCGCCGCGCCGTAACGTTTGGTTTGCTCGCCGAGGCCGTGGCCGCCGCCGGCATGCACGAGAAGGCGGTCCTCCTCTTTGAGAAGGCGGTTGCCGCCGCGGCCCAACTCGATGATCTCTATCCCCGCGAACAGGCCTTCGAGGAGATCGCCAAGTCCGTGGCAAACGCGTGTCAACTCGAAAAAACGATACCGCTCTTTGAACAGACGGGTGCCGCGGCGAACCAGATCCCCGATCATGCTTACAGTAGGACGCCTCTGCTCTTTGAGAAGGCGCTCACCGCGGCGAACCAAGTCAATGATGCCGGCCGCCGCGCCGTAACGTATGGTCTAATCGCCGAGGCCGTGGCAAAAGCCGGCTGGCGAGAAACGGCGGACTCACTCTTCCTGGATGCAAAAATTGCGGCTGAGCAGGTCAACGGTCCCTACGCCCGCGCCATGACCTTCAGTTGGATCGCCCGGTTCTTGGCCGCGGCCGACTTTCAAGAGCAAGCGATCCAACTCTGCGAGAAGGCGACCGACGCGGCAAACCAAGTCAGCGATTCCGCCCGCCGCGCTGTGGCTTTCGGTTGGATCACCCTAGCCTTGACAGAAGCACACGCACACGAAAAGGCAATGCCCCTCTCCCAGATCGGTGATGCCTCCATCCGCGCCGAGGCCTTTGCTGATATCGGCGGGTCCTTGGCCGCCGTGGGCATGCACGAGAAGGCGAGTCTCCTCTTTGAGAAAGCGCTCATGGCGGCGGACCAGATCAACATTCCTGATGACCGTGCGTGGTCTTTCCGGAGGATAGCAGAAGCCTTGACCGCCGCGGGCATGCTCGAAAGGGCAATACCAGTCTTCGATAAGGCGGTCGCCGCGGCGGATCAGGTTAGCGATCCATTTTGGGGGCGCGCCATGGCCTGCTGGAGAATCGCCGAGGACCTGGCAGACGCCGGTCTGCACGAAAAGGCGATCCTACTCTTTACAAAGACAATCAACGCAGTAAACCAGATTGACGATCCCGGCTTCCGCATCTTGATCTTCGGTCAGATCGCTGGGGGTTTGGCACACGCACGCTGGCGAGACCAGACGGGCCCACTTGTTGAGGAGTTACTCACCGCTGCGGACCATGGCAGCGATCCCGTCAAGCGCCACCTGATCCTCGGTTTTATTGCCAAGTCCTTGGCCGACGCCGGCATGCTCGAAAGGGCAATACCAGTCTTCGATAAGGCGGTCGCCGCAGCGGACCATAGCAGCGACCCTAAGGAGCGCGTCGAGTCCTTCAGGATAATCGCCTGGTCCTTGGCCGACGCCGGCCTGAACGAAAAGGCGATCCCCCTCTTCGAGAAGATGATTGCCGCGGGGAACGGGATGAAGGATCCCTACTACCGGAGCCAAGCTTTCGGAACGATTGCCGAGTTCTTGGCAAGAGCCGGCATGCTCGAAAGGGCAATACCACTCTTTGAGAAGGCGGTCTCTGTGGCGGACCAAAGCAGCGACCCTAAGGAGCGCGCCGTGGCCTTCCAAGCGATTGCCCAGTCCTTGGCCGACGCCGGCCCGAACGAAAAGGCGAACCCCATCTTTGAGAAGGCGATCCCCATCTTTGAGAAGGCGATCACCGCGGGGAACCGGGTCAAGGATCCCTACAATCGCAGCCAGGCCTTCCAAGCGATTGCCCAGTCCTTGGCCGACGCCGGCCTGAACGAAAAGGCGATCCCCATCTTTGAGAAGGCGATCACGGCGGCCGACCGGGTCAAGCATCCCTACTTCCGCGCCCTCGCCTTCCGGGCGATCGCCAGGTCCTTGGCCGCCTCCGGCCTGTACGAAAAAATGATCCTACTCTTTACAGGAGCGATCGCCGCGGCTGACCAGATCAGCGATTTTCACCTCCGCGCCCAGGTCTTCCGGGAGATCGCCGAGGACTTGAACACCGTCTGGGCCGCAGAACAGGCGCTCCCACTCTTTGAGCAGTTGTTCACCAAGGCGACCCAGATCAACGACCCTGACGCCCGTGCCGAGGCCATCCGGGACATCGCCAAGGAGGTGAAGAAAGCGGGATTCGAAAATCAGGTCTCTGTGCCGCAGTACTGAGAAACTGTGAGCTGTTTGGCCCATATGTGCCGGAGGTGCGGAGGTGGCCTATGGCCAGCCCCCAACGGTCGCTTGTCTCCGGCGACTATTTTCTCCGCGTCGGCAAACGCCGGTTTGGCAGGGTAGTTGTCGGGTAGTTGTGATTTTTCGTGCATTTACAGAGGGGGATGAATATAATGAACCAGTCGCAGTTGGTATTCCGGCTCCATGCGATTCAGCGGATGGTTGAACGTGGCATTACGAAGGCGGACATCCGGCAGGTGTTGGAAACGGGAGAAGTCATTGAAAGTTATCCAGATGATAAGCCATACCCGAGTCGCTTGATTCTTGGATGGATGGCGTCTCGGCCATTGCATGTAGTGGTCGCAGAGTTCGTAGGAACTAAGGATTTGATAGTGGTTACTGTGTATGAGCCGGATTTGGTACGATGGCAGCCGGGGTTCAAACAGCGGAGGCGGGTATGACCTGCGTAATTTGCAAAAATGGTGAAACACAACGTGGGACGACGACCGTCACTCTGGAACGGGGGGGAGCAACCTTAGTACTCAAAGGAGTTCCCGCTAGTATTTGTGCGAATTGTGGGGAGGCCTATGTGGACGAGCGGACAACGGACACATTACTCAAAACTGCCCAAGAGGCCGTCAATGCGGGAGTTCAGGTGGACATTCGGGAATATTTAGCCGCCTAGCAAAAATCTTCGCACTGTAACCCACTTACTCCCATCAACAGTGCGCGGCGTGTGCGTGCTCCGCGTTGGTAAACGCCGGTTTGGCAGGGTAGCGATCGGGCAAGCCGTCGCCCTTGTTCCCCCATTGGCTAAGTGGTATAGTATAAAATGTTATGGAAGAACGTAGTCTTGGCGCGATCTTGCTGGAGTCGACGGCGCTCTCGCAAGAGCAGCTCGAACAGGCCCTCGAGGTGCACCGACAGCGAGGCATCAAGTTGGGCGATGCGCTCGTGCAACTAAAACTCCTCCGGACGGAGGATATCCTCAAGGCGCTCAGCATCCAGTTAGGTTTTCCCTATGAGCAACGGATCCTGGTGGAAGAGGTCGCCCCAGACCTCCTCCAGCCGCTCCCTATAAATTTTGCCAAGAAAAACGAGCTGTTGCCCCTGCGGAGGGAGGGACACAGGATCGTCGTCGCTATCGCCGATCCGACGAATTCCGCGGCGCTAGACGACCTGCGACTCCTTTACGGCTGCGAGGTAAAACCTGTCATCGCGGGCTCCTACGAGATCGTAAATGCGATCAACTCCGTCTACAACCGGGCAACCGACACGGGCGATCGAGCGATGACGGAGCTTGGCGAGGTGGGCGAGATCGCTCAAGACTTCGACGAGCCGGTCGATCTGCTCGATGCAGATGACGATGCCCCGATCATCCGACTGGTAAACTCGCTTATGTTCCGCGCGGTCAAGCAGAAGGCGAGCGATATCCACGTCGAGCCGTTCGAAAAGGAACTTGTGGTCCGCTTTCGGATCGACGGCGTCCTCTATGACGTGCTGCATCCTCCAAAGAGGGCGCAGAACTCCATTATCTCTCGCATCAAGATCATGGCCGGCCTCAATATCGCGGAAAAAAGGCTCCCTCAGGACGGGCGGATCCGGATCAAGATAGCCGGCAAAGATATCGACATCCGTGTTTCGACCGTCCCTACCGCGTTTGGCGAATCGGTCGTCATGCGTCTGCTCGACAAGAGTTCGGTCGTGCTCGATCTGGAGAAGCTTGGACTCCAGGGACGCAATCTGGATACGATCCACCGGTTGGTCGAACAGAACCATGGGATCATCTTGGTGACCGGGCCTACCGGCTCCGGGAAGACTACTACCCTCTACGCGGCGCTCTCCAAGATAAACGCCCCGGACATCAAGATCCTGACGATCGAAGACCCGATCGAGTATCAGCTTCCGGGCCTCAATCAGGTCCAGGTTAACCCGAAAATAGAACTTACGTTTGCCAGCGGATTGCGTGCATTTCTTCGCCAGGATCCGGACGTTATCCTGGTAGGCGAGATCCGCGATCGGGAGACTGCGGAGATCGCAATTCAGGCCGCGCTGACCGGCCACCTGGTCCTGTCCACGCTCCATACGAACGATTCGGTCTCGAGCATCACCCGCCTGGTCGACATGGGGGTAGAGCCGTTTCTTATCTGTTCCTCCATGCTCGGTGCGATGGCACAACGCCTAGTGCGGACCGTGTGCCACGATTGCGCCAAGAAATACGTGCCCACGCCGGAGGAGCTGGCTCAGATAGGCCTGACACCGGACGATCTGAAGGGCCGGCCGTTATACCGGCCGGTCGGTTGTCCCAACTGCATGGAAACCGGATATGCTGGGCGCTCGGGGGTATACGAGCTCTTCCTGATGACCGATGCCTTCCGGGCGGCAGCGATGAAGGGAGAAGACGCCACCACGCTGCGCAAGGTAGCGCTGACAGAGGGGATGACCACGCTGCGGCATGACGCCGCACAGAAGGTCGTGCAGGGGATCACCACCATCGAGGAAGTGTTGCGGGCAACCCAAGAACACGGTTGATTTAGTTGCCTTAATTTATGCCAGTCTATCGCTACCTGGGGATAAACGATAAAGGGAAGAAGACGAGCGGGATCGTCGACGCGGAGAACGAGCGGGCCGCGCGGACTAAGCTGCGCCGCCTCAACGTCTTCCCGACTGTAGTTTCGATAGACGGCGGGCAGGCGCCCTCGTTGGCGATGATGGGACGGCGCGAGGTGAGATTCCGCGGCCTCTTTGGAGGGGTCAAGACGGCCGATCTGGCCATGATGACCCGCCAGCTTGCCTCGCTCTTGCAGGCCAACATCCCGCTGGTGGAATCGTTGGCCGCGCTCACCGATCAATTGGAACACCCTAGACTGTGCGCGGTGCTGGCCACGGTGCGCGAGCGGGTCACCGAGGGGATGCGATTTGCCGATGCCTTGGGCCAGCACCCGAAACTCTTCAATGAACTTTATATAAACATGGTCCACGCAGGGGAATCGAGCGGGACGCTGGAACAGGTCTTGAGTCGTCTGGCGGATGTCACCGAGGCGACTGCCAGATTGCGGGGACGGATCCTGGGCGCCATGCTCTACCCGGTCATCATGAGTATAGTGGGGGTTGCATTGATGATCGGCCTACTGACGTTCGTCATTCCGCGGATCACCTCGCTTCTCACCGAGATGGGGGCGCAGCTGCCGTTGCCGACCCAGGTCCTGGTGGTCGTAAGCGAGCTGCTGCGTACCTGGTGGCCGCTCCTCCTTGTGTTGATTGTCGGCACAGCGTATGGGCTGCGCCGCTGGATTGCGACCCCGAATGGGAGGGAGCAGTGGGACCGGCGAATGCTCACCGTACCGGTGATCGGCAAGCTTATCCGCCTGGTGATGATCGCCCGATTTACCAGAACGCTCGGTACCTTGCTGCGCAGCGGCGTGCCGATGCTCTTGGCGATGGATATCGTGCGCAACGTCGTGGGGAACCGGATCCTGCGGCGGGCCATCGAGGCGACGCGGGACGCGGTGAAGGAGGGCTCCCCGCTGGCCGAGCCGCTAAAGCGGTCGGGCGAGTTTCCGCCGCTGGTGACCCATATGATCGGGATCGGAGAGAAGACGGGCGATCTGGAGCGGATGCTCGAGCGAGTGGCGGAGACCTACGAGACGCAGGTGGACACTCAAGTGGGGAGGCTGATGGCTGTCATGGAGCCGACTATGCTGTTGTGCATGGGGTTAATCGTCGGGACGATGGTCGTCTCCGTCGTCCTCCCGATGATCAGGTTGAGCGAGGTGGCCGGAGGGTAATCGGATTGGGACTCGGCCGGGCAACTCACAAGGGGAAGGTGGCCAGGGTGCAGGCGGATCTGAAGGCATTCGAGGGGGCGCTCCTTGCCTACGAATCTGAAAATGGGTCGCTCCCGCCGTCCGACCAGGGGCTAAAGGTCCTGATCGAAGGGGGATATCTCAACAAGCGCGATGTGCCAAAAGATCCGTGGAAACATGAGTATGTTTATGTGGTGCCGGGACCGAGCAACCTGCCGTTCGACATCGTCAGTTACGGCGCAGATGGACAGGAGGGGGGGGAGGAGAAGAATCAAGACATCAAACTCTCCGAGATCGAATAGCGCTGCAGGGTTCACCCTGCTGGAGGTAGTGGTTGCCGTGACCTTGGGCATCCTCCTGACGGGGATCGCGGTGACGAGCGTTCGTGCGCGGTTCGAGGCCCAGGCGCGCAGGACGGCTAACCACCTGACGGCCACCTTCCGCTATCTCTACACACGGGCGGCGACCGAGGCGCGTACCTACCGGTTGGCGATCGATCTTGAAAAGCAGACGTATTGGATCGAGAGGGGATCGGGGACGGCCCTAATCGAGACTGCCCCCGCCTCCGCTCCCCCTTCTCGGCTTACCAACCAGGCCGATGAGGGCGAATCCTACGATCGCGCGCCGGCAGAGGGGGCCTTCGGCCCCGCCCCCAACCTTCCGCGGGCGTTGGCGCAGCCGGGCGTTATGCCGAGTAAGGTCAGGTTCCAGGAGATATATACGAGTGCCGGCCCGGAGCCTGTTACCACCGGCATGGCCTATATCCATTTTTTTCCGCAAGGATATGCCGAGCCGGCGATCGTAAATTTAACGGATCTGGAGGGGACGCGGTTTATCGCGCTGGAGGTCAATCCGCTAACCGGTTTTACGAGGGTCTACCGCGAACACCGGGGGCGCAAATGAGGGGACGGCGCGGTTTCACGCTGCTGGAGGTCGTGATCGCGCTTGGGATCATGACGGTCGCGATGACAGGCCTCCTCACCCTATTTGGACGCTCGCAGGTCGATTTCCGCATCACGCGCGAGATAACCGTAGCCACTATGCTCGCCCGTCAGAAGATGGCGGAGGCCACACTCGAAATCGAAAAACGGATGCAGGAGGGACGGGTGCCGCAAGACGCGGAACACGAGGAGGGGGAGTTTGCCGCCCCCTTCGAGAGCTACCGGTGGCAGTTAGACATACGGAAGGTTGAGCTCCCGGTGCCTGAGCAGGCCGAGAAGGCCGACCTGATGCAGCTATTCATGCAACAAATAGCCAAGCAGATCGCGGAGGCGGTGCGCGAGGTAAAACTGACGGTGGTATGGAAGGCCAGGGAGCAGGAACGATTGCTTACAGTTACGACACATATGGTGAACCTATGAGGGGCGATAGAGGATTTACACTGCTCGAAGTGCTCGTAAGCGTGGCCCTGCTGCTGATCATGACCGTGAGCCTGGCGCAGATCGGCTGGTTGATGACAAGGGGTCGGGAACGGATCGAAAAACGCGCAATTGCATTGCATTCGGCGCGTACGGCCCTGGAAAAAATAGTCAATGATACCGGCATGGCCTTCCTGGTCGCAACGCAGATGGTTGCCGGCACGGCGACCGGAACAGTCGCCGCCGTGGGCGCCGGTGCGCCAGGTGTTAGCACGCGGGTCACTCCGACCTCCTTTCGCGGGACAGATCGGGGCGATCAGGACGAGCTCGATTTTACTACGCTGGCCGGCCGCAGGTATGTCGCCAATATCGCCGCATCAGATCAGCGGGAGGTGGGATACCGGGTCGTCCCCGATCCGGAGGGGGGCGATTCACGGCAGCTGGTGCGCCGCGAGGCGCGCTTTATCGACGACGACGTGCGGTCAGGGGGGGAACAGTTCCCAATGGTCGACGGAGTAAAGGTGTTCGGGTTGGAGTACTACGATGCCGCCAAGGGGGAGTGGGACATGGAATGGGACTCTACCGAGCGGGCGCATCAGGGCAAATTGCCTGCGGCGGTGCGCGTGACCCTGCGGATAGCGGATCCGCTCAATGCCGAGCGGGAACTGGACTTCGTTACCGTCGCGAGGATCGGACTGGCCCCCGGCCCGGTGGAGTGGTGATCGGAAGATGCGGATGCCTAAGACCGACAAGGGTGTCGCGGTTCTCTTAGTCCTCGGGGCGCTCTTCGCGCTGGCGACACTGGCTGCGGACTTCGCGATGGGGCGCAGCGTTGACCTGCGACTCGCCACGGCCGCGCGCGATCGGCTTCAGGCAGAGTATCTGGCGACCTCGGCGGTCAACTTCCTCCGCCTGGAACTGAAGATCGAGCGGAGCGCCAAGAGCCTCTTCGCCCAGCTCCCGACCGGGACGCAGGGCATCGGGACCGGACCGCTCTGCAAACAGTACCCGATCTCCACGGGGCTGCTGAAGGCGATCTTTTTCCCGGGAGGGGAGGGCCAACCGGTGGGATCGGAAACGGCCGAGAAGGCGGCCGCCTCACGGATGGTGAACGTGTTTGAGACCGAAACGGCCCAGGCCTTCCTTCAGTTTCGCGGCGACTTTGCAGGGGAGTGCGAAGATGAAGGGGGGAAACTAAATCTCAACGTATTTGCCGGTTTGAATCCGCTGCAACAGACGCTCGGCGGACTAAATGCTTACGATCGCTTCAAGGAGATCTTCACCACCTTCCTAGGCCAAGAGAGGTTCAAGGAATATTTAGGCGCGGAAGACGCCGACCCGCAACTGGCCCGCGAGGCCGTGCGCAATATGGCCGATTGGGTCGATCCTAACGAGACGATCAATGAGAAGGGCGGCGGCCAGGGGGGGCCGGAGTCGGCCCTTTACGGCGGGACTACCGACTATTCTGTTCGGAACGGCAAGATGCTTACACTGGACGAGGCATACCTGGTCGCCGGTGTCACCGATGGGTGGTTTACCCCGCTGAAGCGCTATTTCACCGTCTACGGGGAGACCAAGATCAATCGTTGCAGCGCCGCGCCGGAGGTAGTGGAGGCGGTGGTCACGGCGTATGCGCTCGGCAATCCGAAATTTCCAGCCTTCACACCGACCAATGCCGAGCTTATGAAAAAGATAACGGAGGCGGTTGCCTTCGATTGCAACGGCGCGCAGGTGGCGCCCCAAAAAGTCGCTCAGGATATCGAGTCGCTACTTTCCGGCGGTATCCTGTCGCCCTCCGAGCCGCAACCGACGAACCCTGTTCCCGCGCCGACTGGTGTGAGCACTGCCACCGGTTCACTGGCGGAGCTGATTGCCACCGAGGCCCGCTTTTACCGGCTGATCGGGACCGGCGAGGTCGGCGAAACGGGCGTGCGGATAGAGACGGTCGTCGATGTAAAAGAGGGTGACCCGAAGAAGTGGAAGATGCTATATTGGCACCTTGAATGAGGATGTGGGATGCCGCAGACGATCTTGGGAATCGATATCGGCAGTTACTCGGTGAAGGTCGCGGAGATGGTGCGCACCTTCAAGCGCTTCAGCTTTGTCCATTTCTACGAGCGGAAGATCCAGTACAGCGAGGTCCTGACCCGCGAGGAATCGCTAGCGGCCGCCCTTCAGGGGATCCTGGAGGATAATGCGCTGACCTGGGATGCGGCGTTCGTGGCCCTGCCGGGGCGAGCGGTCGCGGCACGGTTTATCGATTTTCCGTTCGGGCAGGCAAAGAAGATCGATCAGACGCTAGACTTTGAGGTGGAGAACCATGTCCCATTCCCGACCGAGGAGATCGTATACGATTACTATATCGTGAAGGCGGCCAAGGTCCCGCCCGAGGCCCCCTACGCCATCTGCGACATCGGGCATGAGAAGACGCTAATCACAATCTGTCACGGTAAAGCGCTCCGGTTTACCCGTACGCTCACTATCGGCGGGCGCCATATAATAGAAGCGATCGCCGACCGACTAAAGATACCGCCGGAGGAGGCCGAACGGCTGCTCCACGAGGCCGGCCAGGCGCCGGTAGACGACCGCATGCCGCCGGAGGATTCCACACCATTTCACGTCGTGAAGGCAATCGATGTGGTCTTGGAGGAGCTCCTCCTCCACGTCCGACAGACATTTCTCGCATTTCGCGAACGCTCCAACGAGGCTGTAGAGGGGATATATCTCTGCGGCGGCATGGCCCGTTTGGCCGGCATCGAGCAGTACCTCTCGCTTAAGCTCAAACAGAACGTGACCTTTCTCAACCCGCTGGAGTTTCACTTCAGCCAGGTAGAAAGGGGGGAGATACATCCGGCGGTGGCAGCCACAGCGGTGGCGTTGGCGTTACGCGGCGTGGCCGCTGCGGGGATGGCCGACGTGAATTTCCGGAAGGGGGAGTTCGCCTACCGGGGCGATGTGCAACAGCTGGGTGGCGGGCTACGCAGAGCGGGGATAGCGGTCGGCCTACTCATGGGGATCGCGCTCGGCTATTTTTTCCTCCAATATTTCACGCTTACGCGGAAGGCGGCCCAGCTCAATCGCGAGGTGGCCCAGTTGGTTACGCAGGCGCTGGGGAAAAAACCGGCCAAACCGATCAACGACGCAACCGGTGCGGTACGCATGTTGCGCGCCGGGCTTGAGGAGACCAAGGAACGGACGCGGCGCCTGGAGTCGGTGGTCGAGGTCTCCGCCCTGGAGATCTTGAAGGATATCTCAGCGCAGCTGCCGCCACGCGACCAGCTCTCTCTAGATGTCGAACGATTCGAGCTTAAGGAGGGCCAGGTACAGATCCGCGGGAAGACGACCTCGTTCGAGGCGGTAGACAAGATACGCGATGCCTTGGGCAAATCCGACAAGTTCGAAAATGTCCAGACGAGCAATGTCGGCAAGGGGGTCAAGGACGAGATCAAGTTCGAGGTCAGGTTCGGGGTGAAAGGGCTAACGCCGGTCCCCAAGGCCAAGGGGAAGGGGACATGAAAAAGTACGCGATTCTACAACGGCTATCGGTAGAGAACCTGTACAACACCTTTCTCGGGCTCCCCCCGCGCCAACAGACGATCGCATTGGCTGGTGTGGTGGCGGGCATCCTCTTCCTCACCGTGCTCCCCCTTTCTCTTGCCGCCGGCAAACTGGGTGGTCTCCAATCGCGGATCGCCGACACAAAGACACAGATGGGCGAGATTGCCCGCCAGGTTGAAGAATATAACAAGGCGCGCACGCGGCTGACCTCCCTGGAGGCGCTTCTGCGCGGCGGTTTCGAGGCCTCCATCGCCTCCGCCGTGGAGGGACTGGCCACGCAGGCCCAAATGAAGGAAAATATCGATTCGCTCAAGGAGAGGCCGGTTGCGCCTTCCGATCTTTACGATGAGGCGAGCGTGGAGGTGAAGGTGAGCCGGGTCACGTTGCAACAGTTAGTCGATTTCCTCCATAAGATCGAGAACGCGCCGAACAAGACGCTGCGGATCAAACGGATAGACATCAGACTCCGCTTCGACAATAAGCACCTGCTCGACGCCACCTTCGACGTCGTCTCGTACAAACTGACACAGGAGGCCTAAACCGGTGACAAAATCCTTGCGCCTCGTCGGATATGCCGGCCTGACATTGGGTGTCTTTTGCGCCTGCCTCTACTGGACCTTTCCGTACCACCTGGTCAAGGAGCGGCTAATCGCCGTAGTTGAACAGCAATTCGGCGGGGTGCTGGCGGTGTCGATAGAAAAATTCTCTCCCAGTTGGTTCACCGGGGCCAAGCTGAAGGGGATCAAAATCGAGACCCGCAGTGTGGACGGACCCAAACCGGTCTGGACGGCAGATCGTGTGCGCGTCCGGGTCGGCCTAATTTCGCTTCTGGTAGGTTCCCCTAAGGTCAGGTTTGCCGTCAAATCGAAAGGGAGCAGGATCAACGGGATGTTCAGGCGGGTCGAAAACGGATTTCAGCTCGATCTGGAATGCGATCCGCTCGATCTATCGGAGCTTATATATCTGAAACAGACATCCGGGGCCAATCTGGCGGGTACGATCGAAGGCAATCTCCGTCTAGTGATGAACACGGCGCAGGTGGTCCAGAGTGTCGGCGAGATCCAGCTGGCCTTCAAGCAGTGGAAGGTCTCGGCCGGCTCCAAGATTTCGCTCGGTCCGATGGGGCAACTGGAGGTAAAGGAGGACCTGGTGTTGACAAAGGGAGAGGGCTCCGGTCTCCAGGTCACGATAGCAAAGGGGATTGCGGACGTGGCGGGGCTTAAGCTTGCCGGCGGGGATGTCGAGATGGATCTCAAGGGGCAGGCATTTCTCTCCCAGCGTATAGCCAATGTCCGAATGAATGTCAGCGGCCAGATGAAGATCGCGTCGAAGGTTGAACAGATCCTGCCCTTCCTCTTTTTACTAGAAAAGCAGAAACAACCGGACGGCACCTACCCGCTCACCATGGCGGGCAATCTCAACCGACCGCAAATAAAGATAGGCGAATTTCCACTCACCTTTGCAGCACATTAACAAGCCATTAGCCGATCCCTAGACTTTTCCTTACGGATCGCGTATATCGCGGCACCGATGTCACCGCTTCTGGATGCATATCGACAACATGTGGCGCATCGTCCTTCAGCCCCTTGCTGGCTGTATAAAGACGGCAATGGCCGGTGGCGGACGGTGACCTGGGCAATGGTGGAGGACAAGGTGCGGCTCGCAGCCGAATGGCTCATAGCGCGCGGAGTCAGCCCAGGGGAAGCGGTGGCCCTCTGGAGCTCCACTCGGATGGAATGGACCCTCTGGGATCTGGCCATCATCTCCGTGGGCGCGGTGACCGTGCCAATCTATCCCTCGCTTCCGATAGCCCAGGCCGCATTTATCGTAAACGAACCGCGGTGCCGCGTGCTGATCCTGGAGCGTGCCTACCGGCCCGATTTGATAGGCGAGATCGCTGCCGCATCGCCACAGCTTGAAGACATTCTCCTCCTGGAAGGCTCCGCCTCCGTCTCGCGACCGGCCGCTTATTCCTTTGCAGACCTCCTGGCGCACCCGCCTGCCGCCACCGATCTGCTGACTTCCCGACGCGGGGACCTTCGGCCGGAGACTCTGGCCAGCATTGTCTATACATCGGGGACGACCGGCACACCGAAGGGGGTGGAACTAACGCACGGGAATTTCATGGCGGAGGTGGAGGGGCTCCGGCAGGCATTTCCGATATCGCCGGATATGGTCGGCTTACAGTTCCTCCCCTTGGCTCATATCGTGGCCCGCGCGATGCAGATGTTCCAGCTGGCGCAGGGTTGGGTCGGCGCCTACGCGGAGGGACTGGACAAGGTCGCCGAAAACATCAGGGAGGTCCGCCCTAATTTTTTCGTTGCCGTGCCGCGCCTGTATGAAAAGATCTACCAGCGTGTGCAGGAACAGATGGCGGCAGCCCCTCGTTGGAAGCGTGCCCTGGCGCGGTGGGCCGAGGATGTAGGCGACCGTCTGAGCCGGGCTAGGCGATTGCGTCAGCCGATCCCGATCCGCACCAGGTTGGCTGCGCCGTTTGCGTGCGCCGTGTTCGCCCCGCTGCGCCGCCGGCTAGGCGGCAGGTTGAAGTTCGCCATCTCGGGGGGGGCGCCGCTCTCCAAGGAATTGGCCAGATTTTTTCACGCTGTCGGGGTTCCTCTATTGGAAGGATATGGATTGACCGAAACTACTGCGGCAGTGACCGTTAATCGTTTAAACGATTGCCATA
>JACPFG010000046.1:0-1695 GCA_016183125.1 Deltaproteobacteria bacterium | reverse complement strand
TGCCATACAGGCACCGTAGGCAAACAGCTGGCAGGCGTGCAGGTTCGATTGGCTAAGGATGGAGAGATATTGATCAAGGGGCCCGTGGTCATGCGCGGTTATTTTAAACGTCCGGACGAGACGCGTGAGGTGCTCGACGCAGAGGGGTGGTTGGCAACCGGTGATATAGGGGCGTTCTCCCGCGACGGGTTCTTGAGGGTCACCGATCGGAAAAAGGACCTTATCAAAACCGCCGGCGGCAAGTATATCGCTCCGCAACCGATCGAGGCGCGCCTCAAGACACACCCGCTCATTGCCGATGTTGTGCTATATGGCGATCGCCGTCGGTATCTGACGGCGCTTATCACGCTCAATAGGGAGGCCCTTGCCCGCTATATTTCTCAGGTCGACCCGGCTGCTGCCGATGCGCGCGTATTCGTCACGGACCCTCGGGTTCGTGAATTAGTGCAATCGATCGTCGAGGCTACCAATAAGGAACTGGCCTCGTTCGAAACGATCAAGCGGTTTGCCCTGCTCGATCACGATTTTACGCTTGATAGCGGTGAGTTGACGCCGACGCTCAAGGTGAAGCGACAGGTGGCGTACGAACGGTATCGAGAAGAGATAGAGGCGATGTATCGGGAATGAACTGTGACACTACAGGGGGGTGCATATGGGGAATGAAAAGACGTCGGGAACGGGGCTGGCGCCGAACATAGCCGGACTACTCTGTTATCTGTTGATGCCGTTTACCTGCGGGTTCCCGGCGGCAGGGATCGTATTTCTCGTCATCGAGAAGGGGCACTTGGACGTCCGGTTCCATGCCTGGCAGAGCATCCTGCTCGGCGGCGCCTTCTGGATGGCATGGTTCATCTGCAACGGATTCGGTGCGCTCGTGCCGTTGTTTGGGCTAGTCTTTCGTCTCCTCTTCGGGCTTATCTTCCTGGCCAGCCTCACCGCCTGGGTGATCTGCATGTTGAAGGCCTATCAAGGAGAACGGTGGCGGATCCCGTATCTGGGCGATGTCGCCGCCAAGCAGGCGGGCGCGTGAAGGCATCTCCGTCGTTGGGAGCCTTATTCTGTTATGTAGGAATTCCGATAACGGGACTCCTTGTGAGTTGCTGCGCCAAAAGACCGGAGCTTAAGTTTCACGCGCGCCAGAGCGTCTGCCTCGGTCTCTGTTATATCGGCGTCTTGTGCGGGCTCAGCTTTCTCGATGCGGTGGGCGGCGCATTTTTTCGTTGGGCCGGGGCGGTTGTGGCGGCTGTGGCCCCGGTCGTAGGGCTCTTCGGAATCCTTATATGGGGGGTAGTAGTGGTACAACTGTTGCGGGGGCGCCAGGCGCGCATCCCTGTGATCGGCCGCTGGGCGGAGCGATCCGTCCGGTAGGCGCACGGAAAGGAGTGGCGGCATGGCAACGGTTAAGGAGATTTTTATGCGGCAGCTGCCGGCTAAGCTGCAAGCCAAGCCTGAGGTATGCAAGTCGGTGGGCGCGGTAGTTGAGTTTCAGTTAAGTGGTGAGGGGGGAGGGACCTGGACGCTCGATTGCCCGGCAGGCGGGACGATTAAGGAAGGCGGGGCCGAAAAACCGCAAGTGACGGTTATCATGGACGCGGCCGATTTTGTCGCAATGATGGGCGGAGGGCTAAATCCGCAAAAGGCATTTCTAACGGGGAAGCTCAAGGTGAAGGGGGAGATGGGCGTGGCCCTCAAGCT
>JACPFG010000141.1 GCA_016183125.1 Deltaproteobacteria bacterium | reverse complement strand
GCCGATCCTGTCACGCATCGGGAGGCCAAGCGGTTCGATCATCTCTCTTATCTGGAGGTCCTACAACGAGGGCTCAAGGTCATGGACGCAACAGCAATATCGCTCTGCATGGATCATCGAATGCCGATCGTCGTGTTTGACGTCTTCGCCAAGGGGAACCTGCGCCGAGTGGTAGGCGGCGAGCCGTTGGGGACGACAGTCCGGGAGGGATAATATGAAACAGATAATCACGCAGACAAAGACGCGGATCGAAAAGAGCGTGGAGGGTCTTCGTGCAGAGCTGGCCAAACTGAGGACTGGCCGGGCATCACTGGCAATCTTAGACGAGGTGCGTGTGGAGTGTTACGGATCACTCATGCCGCTAAATCAGGTGGCGACACTTAATATCCCGGAACCTAGGCTTATCACGATCCAACCGTGGGATGCCGGTGTGATCCCTGCAATCGAAAAGGGGATCCAGAAGGCCCAGTTGGGGCTCAACCCGGCAAATGACGGGAAGATGATCCGATTGCCGCTCCCACCGCTGACGGAGGAGCGCCGCAAGGAGCTGGTGAAGGTCGTCCGTAGGATCGGTGAGGAGCACAAGGTGGCTATCCGCAACGCGCGCCGAGACGCGCTTGAGGCCTGCAAGCAGGCCGAGAAGACCGAACACCTCTCGGAAGACGATGAAAAACGCGCGGAGCAGGAGATCCAAAAATATATAGATAGCGGCATCAAGCAGGTAGATGAAGCTATGGCCCACAAAGAGAAGGAGATCCTGACCGTATAGCATCTTCCTCGTCATGAATCCTATACCAGCGCATGTCGCGATTATAATGGACGGCAACGGCAGGTGGGCCGTGCAGCGTGGGCTGCCGCGCATAGATGGGCACGGTGCCGGTGTCGAGACCTGCGACCGAATCGTAACAGAATCCAGTGCGATGGGGATCCGCTATCTGACGCTTTATGCCTTTTCCGACGAAAACTGGAGTAGGCCTGTTGAGGAGATATCGGCCCTCATGGATCTGCTGGGCCAATATCTGGTGCGCAAGACTCCCAAGATGATCGCCAACCGGATTAGGTTCGAAACGATCGGAGAGATAGATCGCCTGCCGCCCTCAGTCCAATCGACACTGCAGGCCACCAAGGACGCCACGGCAGCCGGTACCGGGATGACATTGATAATGGCCTTAAGTTACGGGGCGCGAAGCGAGATCTGCCGCGCAGTCTCCAGGCTCCTGGCGGAAGGCGCACGCGAGGCGACACAGGAGACGATTGGGGCGCGTCTCGACACAGCCGCCTATCCAGATCCAGATCTGTTGATCCGGACCAGCGGCGAATACCGGATCAGCAATTTCCTTCTGTGGCAGGCGGCATATACGGAGCTCTATTTCACCGAGACCCTCTGGCCCGATTTTTCACCGAGCGAGTTGCGGGCCGCGGTGGAGGTTTACCGGAAGAGGGAACGGCGTTTCGGCGGAGTGCGCTAGGATTAATATGTTACGAATACGAATGGCCACAGCGGTCGTTCTGGTCATGCTGGTAGGGAGCGTGCTTGTCTACGCGCCGGTCTGGGCATTTGATCTCCTGGTGATCGCTGCAATCGGCCTGGCCTTAGACGAGCTGCTCCGGCTCCTGTTCCCGGCCGATTGGTTGGGACGCGTGCTGGGTGGGGTTTACGGTGTTGCAGTGGCGGTGGTGCATGTCGGATTCCCAGGGCACACAGCGCTCCTCCCGTTGCTAATGGGCGGATGTTTCTTGGTCGGCGTCGTGCTGATGTTCAGATCGACCACGCTGGAACGCTTCCTCGTCCGGCTAGGCGGTGTCTCTTTCGGTGCGATCTATATAGTTCTTGGCCTCTCATATCTGGCTTGGTTGCGCCATTCCGATCATGGGCGGACACTGGTTACCATGACGATCGCGATGGCTGCCCTTGCAGACACCTTTGCCTACGCAGTAGGCCGCACGGTTGGGCGATACAAACTGGCCCCGCTGATAAGTCCTAATAAAACCGTGGAGGGCTTTGCTGCCGGATTCGTAGGCAGCGTCGCGGCGGCCATCGCTTGCCGCGCGCTCCTCTGGCCAGAACTGCCGGTAGGAGGACTCGTCTGCCTGGCCCTACTGATAGGATTGGTCGCGCCGCTGGGCGACCTGGTAGAATCGGCGATCAAGCGCGCGTATCACATCAAGGATACCGGGGCGCTGCTCCCCGGGCATGGCGGGATGTTCGACCGTGCCGATGCATATATCGTGAGCGCACCTGTCGTTTACTATTATATGAAGTATGTCATGGATGTTATATGAAGCGAGTCGTCATTTTAGGGAGCACCGGATCTATCGGACGGCAAACACTCGATGTGATCGGTGCCCATCCGGATCGGTTTGAAGTGGTAGGCCTGGGTGCCGGGCGCAATGTTACCCTCCTGGCACAGCAGGCGCGCCGTTTTCGGCCTGGCCGCGTGGTGGTGGCCGACCGGGAGAGCGCGGATGCGCTGCACGGGGCGCTAGGCAATGCCGCAAGCGATCTGCAAATCGGTAACGGGCTATCGGCGCTGACGGTGCTAGCACAACTGCCGGAGGCCGACATCGTTGTGGCGGGCCTCGTGGGTGCAATGGGACTGGCCCCAACCTACGCGGCACTGGCCTGCGGCAAAAGGGTGGCGTTGGCAAACAAGGAGACGATGGTAGTGGCAGGCGAGTTGATGCGGCGCTGCGCGGCGTCCCACGGGGGCGAGATAGTTCCGGTCGACTCCGAGCATAGCGCGGTCTATCAATCCTTGAAGGGAAACGATAGATCCGACGTGACCCGAGTGACGCTGACCGCCTCCGGGGGCCCATTCCGCGATCGGCCGCTTGATACATTCGGCACGATCACTCCCGACGAGGCCCTGGCGCATCCGAACTGGTCGATGGGGGAGAAGGTGACGATCGACTCGGCCACGATGATGAACAAGGGCCTCGAGGTGATCGAGGCGCGCTGGCTTTTTGACCTCCCGCCGGAACGGATCGGCGTGGTGATCCATCCGCAAAGCATAGTCCATGCCCTGGTGGAATATCTGGACGGGGCGGTGTTGGCGCAACTAGCGGTTCCCGATATGCGTGCGCCGATAGCTTATGCGCTGGCGGCGCCTATTCGGATTGCCAGCGGCATCTCGCGGCTCGACCTTGCCGCCACAGGCACGCTGACCTTTGCCTCGCCCGATCCTGCCCGATATCCCTGCTTGGGATTGGCACGCGCGGCGCTCGATGGCGGCGGAAGCCTGCCGGCTGTGCTGAATGCCGCCAACGAGGTGGCAGTGCGCGGTTTTCTGGACGGACAGATTCCATTTGATCGGATCTCAGCCGTCGTGGAGGCGGGGCTCACTGCGCATAAGACCTGTCAGGTAACAGATCTGGAAACGGCCCTAGCGATCGACGTTGCCGCTAGACGTCAGGCGGAGGCATATATGCGTAACGGTAGGCCGTCATGAGCATAATCTATTTTATCATCGCGCTGGGCATCCTCGTGCTGGTCCATGAGTTTGGCCACTTTATCATGGCGCGCCGGGCTCGGATCCGCGTGGAGGCCTTTTCCATCGGGTTTGGGCCTAAGTTATTCGGCTTTCGCAGCGGCGGTACGGAGTTCAAGATTTGTCTGCTGCCGCTTGGCGGATTTGTGAAGATGCTGGGGGAGGACCCGGAGGACGAGCGCGCGCACGACCCCGAGGCCTTCACGGCCAAACCGGTCCCGGCACGCGCCGGCGTGGTAGTAGCCGGGCCGCTGATGAATTTTCTGCTCGCCTCCCTTCTGATGCCGGCTATATTCCTCATAGGTCGCGAGGAACCGGTCTTTTTAGGGAAGCCTCCCATAGTAGAACAGGTCTGTCCTCTCTCGCCGGCAGCAGGAGCCGGTCTCTTGCCTGGCGACCGGATAGCGGCGCTCAACGGTCGGTCCGTCGATTCATGGGAGGCGGTGATGGATGAGATCCTCCTACGGGGGAGGGGATCGCTACAACTTACGGTCGAGCGCGGTGGATCCTCGCGGGTAATCGGCTTGGCTGTTGATCCGGGAGGGCTCCGAGCGCCGATGATGGGGATCGAACCTCCACTCTTTGCCGGCACACGGATAGGCAAGGTGGCTGAAGGGAGCCCGGCAGCGGCGGCAGGTTTACAGGCAGGCGACAGGGTCGTTGCGGTCGGCGGCACGACGCTTAACGGGTGCTGGCAGGGGATGACCGAGCTCGTGGCGCTAAGCGGCGGTGAGCCAGTTAATGTGGAGGTCGAACGCGCTGGGGCCATGTTAGCCATGACCCTTGCGCCGGAGTTTAATGAAAAATGGCACAGGTACCTGATTGGGATCGAGAAGGATCTTGATGAGGGGGTCTTGTCGACCGCGTTTCGCCGGCATGGACCGATGCAGAGCATCGTTAGAGGTGAGAAGGAACTGTATAGATTAACAGTACTTACGTTTCGTTTCTTAAAGCAATTATTTATAGCGCCGGCGATGCATTTTAGGTCGCTCGGCGGGCCCGTGCAGATAGCGCAGGCCTCGATCGCCGCGGCCAAATCGGGACTGACCCCATTTTTATATTTCGCCGCTTTTTTAAGCCTGCAACTGGCAATCCTCAACCTACTTCCGATCCCTGTGCTGGACGGAGGCCATCTGCTGTTTTTGCTGATAGAGGCCATAAGACGCCGGCCGCTCTCCGCCAAGGCCCGCGTCCTGGCCCATCAGGCAGGACTCGTATTTTTGTTAGCCGTGCTCGTGCTTGTCACATTCAACGATCTGGATAATCTCCTTGGCCTTCGCCGGTTGATAGAACGGCTATTTTAGCGCCCTCGTCTTTATCGAATATAGATATTGATTATTCAGAATCTATATTCTATTATTACAGCCTATGAAAACAAGCTTGACGATTGATGATCGGGTTTTTCGGGCCGCGAAGAAGGAGGCGGCAAGGCACGGCCGCACTATCGGGGAGCTGATAAGCGAATGGGCCCGACTTGGACTGGAGTACTTGCTACGGGTAGAGCGCTCCCGCAAGCGGCAGCTCAAGTGCGTCCACCTGGGTGGACCAGCGGCAATAGACCTAAGTTCTCGCCGGGATTGGATGGAAACCCTCTCGCGATGATCGGGCTCGACACTAACATACTGATCGATATGCTTGTGGCGTCCCAACCCGATCACACTCGCGCTGCGCAGTGGCTAACTGAAGCGACCGACCGTCTGGCAACCACCCACGTCAATGTAGGCGAGATCTTGCGACTGCTCACCCATCCACGGGTCTTTCCGACCCCGATAGCTCTGGCCCCAGCAGTCACCCTCCTTCAGACCTTCGTGGAGGAATTTAACGTTTGGATCATGGAAGAGTCAGCTACGTGGTGGCAGGAGTTGCCCGATCTGTTGCCAGTGGTCCCGGGGCTCAAAGGGAACGAGGTCTTCGACGCCAGGATTGCGCTTTGCCTGCGACACAACGGCGTGAAGGAATGGTGCACTAAGGACACGGATTTCGCCAAATATCCATTCCTCAAAATCGTCTCTCTGTAATGTAATCATCCCTGCCCATCATTGCGCTGGCATGCCGATGCCGAAGCGATGGCGTAGCAAAGGTTTGCTGCTAACATAATAGCCCTTGTGCGACGTCGTCCATCCTCTTGTGGTTAACCGGCGGCTTTGCTCCGTGATGTGGCTACGGCCTCCGCGCGCCCGCGGCCCTGGCATTGGCAAGCCCTCGCGTGGACCGGGGGCGCCCCATCCCGTCACACGCCGATCCCTCACGATGAGAGCCACGACGGGATAAGTACCCAGCCAATGCCGGATCCGCGGGCCCGCTCCGGCCTAACCGCCACATCCCGGAGCAAAGCCGCCGGAGACCATCTCACTACACGCCGTCGCTTAAGCCCACCCCCGCTACGGGGAATCGGCTGTATTCCCTCCCCTTTGTACCGTGTCCGCCTTTGGCGGAAGGGGAGGGCTTCGGCTTCTATACATGACGTCATAAGTTTCTGCGCATTCTCCCCTCCCTCGATGGGAGGGGATGAAGGGGAGGGTGATCAACGGGAT
>JACPFG010000033.1 GCA_016183125.1 Deltaproteobacteria bacterium | reverse complement strand
AGTACGCGCGCGCGCACTCCAAGAGTGGGGGCATGACATTGGTCGTGCCGGCGCAGGCGGTGTTGAGGGCCGCGAGCGCCGCGGTCACTTTCTGTTGATCCCGTGTTGCCCGCACTTCCTTGAGACGTCTTGCCTGTTGTTTCTCCACTTGCTCCCCTACCTGCAAGACCTCCAGCGGCGGTTCATCGGTTGTCTGATACTGATTCACGCCGACGACCACCTTTTCCCCTCGCTCTACCTGCTGCTGATAGACATACGACGCGTTCGCAATCTCTTTTTGTGGGTAGCCGAGTTCGATCGCCCGGATGATCCCGCCCAGTTCGTCAATTTTTTTGATATACGTCCACGCCTCCTGCTCCATCCGGTTTGTTAACGCCTCGACAAAATACGAGCCGCCGAGCGGATCGATCGTGTTCGTCACCCCGCTCTCGTGCGCGATGATCTGCTGGGTTCGCAAGGCGATCCGCACGGATTGTTCGGTCGGCAACGCCAATGTCTCATCAAGCGAATTAGTATGAAGCGATTGCGTCCCTCCCAGCACTCCCGCCAGGGCCTGGATCGTCGTCCGGATAATGTTGTTATGCGGTTGCTGGGCGGTGAGCGAACACCCTGCCGTCTGCGTGTGAAACCGGCAGAGCCATGAGCGGGGTTTTTTCGCCTTGAATCGTTCCCGCATAATCTTCGCCCACATCCGGCGGGCCGCGCGGTACTTGGCGATCTCCTCGAAGAAATCGTTGTGTGCGTTGAAGAAGAAGGATAATCGCGCCGCGAATTCGTCCACATCCAATCCGCGTTCCACCGCCGCCTGAACGAACCCGATGCCGTCGGCCAATGTAAATGCCAACTCCTGCACGGCGGTAGAACCGGCCTCGCGGATGTGATACCCGCTGATAGAGACGGGGTGCCACCTAGGCGCCTGCCTCATGCAAAACTCGATCATGTCCACGGTGACGCGCACGGATGGATGCGGCGGGAAGGCATAGGAATTTTGGGCGATATATTCCTTGAAGCAGTCGTTCTGAACGGTGCCACCCACTTTTGCGAACGGAACCCCCTGCTTTTCGGCCACCGCCAGATAATATGCAAACAGGACGCAGGCAGGCCCATTGATCGTCATGGAGGTCGTCACCTTGTCGAGCGGAATGCCGTCAAAGAGGACCTCCATGTCCTTGAGCGAGGAGATATTCACGCCACATTTACCGACTTCGCCACGCGCCCGCTCGGAATCTGCATCGTGACCCATGAGTGTCGGAAAATCGAAGGCGACGGAGAGGCCCGTCTGGCCGTGATCGAGGAGATATTTATAACGCTTGTTCGTCTCTTCCGGTGTGCCGAACCCGGAAAACTGTCGCATCGTCCAGAGCCGACCGCGATACATTGTCGGGTAGACGCCGCGGGTGTACGGATATTCGCCGGGATAACTCAGGTCTCGCTCGTAATCGAGATTGGGAAGGTCCTCCGGTGTATAGAGCCGGTCGATCGGGGCCGAGGAGACGGTAGTGAAGGGCGCGTCCCGTTCAGGCCATTCGTCACAACGCAGTGTCTTGTGTTCCCACGCCTTTTTCATGTGCCGATCTCTTTGAGGACGCTCCGCGCAATCACCAACCGCTGGATCTCGCTCGTCCCCTCGTAGATCTCCGTAATCTTGGCGTCACGATAATATCGTTCGACCGGAAAATCGCAGATATAGCCATAGCCGCCGAGGATCTGCACGGCTTCCTTTGCAATCCCATTGGCCGACTCTGAGGCGAAGAGCTTGGCCATAGCCGCTTCCTTGGTGACCGGCAGGCCGTGATCCTTCATCCACGCCGCACGATGGACGAGCAGGCGCGCCGCGTCGAGCTGCATCGCCATGTCGGCCAACTTCCACTGGATCGCTTGAAACTCGGCGATCGGTTTGCCGAAGGCCTGCCGTTCGGTGGCGTATTTGCGCGCGAATTCGAAGGCGGCGCGACCGATCCCCAAGGCCTGCGTGCCGATCCCGATGCGACCGTAATCGAGGGTGTTCATCGCGATGGCAAAGCCCTCCCCTTCTGCACCGAGACGATTTGCCTCCGGCACGGCGCACCCCTCAAGGAGGATCTCGCACGTCGAAGAGGCCCTGATCCCCAATTTTTTCTCGATCTTACCGATCGCAAAGCCGGGGAAGTCCTTCTCCACGATGAAGGCGCTGATCCCCCGGTGGCGTTGTCCCTTGTCCGTGGCGGCAAAAACGATCATGGCGTCGGCATGGGGCCCGTTCGTGATGAAATTCTTCCGCCCGTTCAGCAGATACCGATCCCCCTGTTTCGTGGCCGTAGCCTGCAGCGCCGCCGCGTCGGACCCGCTCGCCGGCTCCGAGAGCGCGTAGGCGCCGAGCCGGGCGCCGCTAGCGAACGGACGCAGATAGCGTTCCTTTTGCGCGTCCGTGCCGAACGCATGCAGTGGTCCGCAATAGAGAGAGTTATTGACCGACATCGTCACCGCCGTAGAGGCGCAGGCAGCCGAAATCTCCTCCAGCGCAATCACATAGGCCTGCGTGTCCATCCCCGCCCCGCCCCACTCGACGGGGATCATCATCCCCATCAGGCCGAGTTCGGCCATTTTGGGCAGATGCCGCGCGGGGAATTCGCTTTTAGCATCAAGCTCGCCCGCGATGGGCGCAAGTTCGCGCTGGGCAAAATCGCGCACCATCTGCTGCAGCATTGTCTGTTCTTCGGTAAGCGCGAAATCCATTTATCTCCCCTGGAATTTGGCCGGTCTGCGTTCGAGAAACGCCGCGATCCCTTCCTTACAATCGTGTGTCCCGAAACAGGCAGGGAAGGTCGACCGTTCGAACGCAAGTCCGCCATGCAGCCCCACATCGAGTCCCCGCAGGATGACACGTTTGGCATAACTGATCGCAAGCGGCGCGTTGGCCGCAATCGCATTAGCCACCACTTCCACCGCCGATTGCAATTCTGCCCTGGCAACGACGGCGTTTACGAACCCCAGCTGCAATGCCTCCTCAGCGCTTATCTTCCGGCCCGTAAAAATCAATTCATTGGCCTTTGCCTTCCCAACAATACGCGTGAGGCGCTGTGTCCCGCCCCAACCGGGGAATATCCCCAGCGTGACCTCCGGCAATGAAAACACCGCGCTGTCGGCGGCGTAGATAAAGTCACAGGCAAGCGCCAACTCCGTCCCGCCGCCGAGCGCAAACCCGTTCACCGCTGCGATCACCGGCCTCGGGCACTCCTCGATTGTACTCATGCATTCATGGCCTAATCTGCCGAATGCGTCGGCCTCGGCAAATCCCATTGCCTGCATGGCCTTGATATCCGCGCCGGCCACAAAGGCCTTGTCGCCCGCTCCGGTAACAACCACTACGCGCACCGAGGCGTTTCCCTCCAGCTCCCGCATTCCCTGTACGATCTCCTGCAGTGTCTCCGGGTTCAGCGCATTGAGTTGTGTTGGGCGGTTGATCGTGAGGAATCCGACGGCCCCCCTCACTTCAGTCAGGATATTGGTATAGGACATAAGTCCGACCTCAACCTAATACGTATAAAAACCCTTCCCGGATTTTCGCCCGAGCCATCCCTTCGCAACAAATTCCTTCAGCACCGGCGCGGGGCGAAACTTCGGGTCCCCGATCTCCCGTTCCATCACCTCGAGGATGCTCACGAGGGTATCTAAACCCACGAAATCGGCGAGCGTCAATGGTCCCATCGGAAAATTGCACGACAGTTTCATTGCCGTATCGATATCTTCTCTCGTCGCCAGCCCTTCCTGCAGTGCATACGCGGCCTCGTTGAGCATAGGTGCGAGGATCCGGTTGACGATAAATCCCGGCCGGTCCTTCGCCACGACCATCGTCTTGCCAAGACGTTCGATCAGGGCCCTTGTCGCCTGGAACGTGGAGTCATTCGTTGCGTCCGACCTGATCACTTCCACGCACGGCATCAGTGGCACGGGATTCATGAAGTGCATCCCGATAACCTGAGCGGGCCTCTTCGTCACAGCCCCCAGTTTGCCGATGGCGATCGAACTCGTATTGGATGCGATGATCGCCTTAGGTGCGAGCGCGTGGTCGAATGTCTCGAAGATCGTTTTCTTGAGTGCGAACTGCTCCGGCACCGCTTCGATCAGAAAATCCGCCGCGGCGCAATCCTCGACCCGCCCCGTCGTCTTCAGTCGGGCGGCGGACGCGAGGGCATCGGCCGTCGTCATCTTTCCCTTGGCCACCAATTTTTCCATCGACGAGCGAATCCCCCCCATAGCCTTGTCTAACTGTTGCTGCGCGACATCGTATAGGATCACGGGGAATCCCGCTTGGGCGAAGACCTGCGCGATTCCGCTCCCCATTTGTCCTGCGCCGATCACGGCAATCGTCGTCCCGCTCATGGCTGCTCCAGAATCATCGCCGTTGCCTCGCCACCGCCGTTACATAATGACGCGAGACCACGTTTCGCCTCGTACCGTTTCATCGCATGCAGCAACGTCGCAATCAATCGCGCGCCGCTGGCCCCAATCGGATGCCCTAATGCCACCGCCCCACCGTGGGCATTGACCTTTTTCGGATCGAGCCGAAGGGCATCGATGGCCCGCAAGGCCACGCATGAAAAGGCCTCGTTGATCTCGAAGAGATCAATATCGTTCGGCTTTAGTTGAGACCGTTCCAACACTTTAGCGATGGCCTTTTCCGGCGCGGTCGTGAACCACTCCGGGGCCTGGGATGCCGCACCGTGGGCAACGATTCGTCCGAGTACCGTGCACCCGCGCCGCTTTGCCTCCTCCTCCGTCATTACAACAACCGCCGCGGCGCCGTCGCTAATGGAGGATGCATTCCCTGCCGTGATCGTGCCATCTTTTTCAAACACAGGTTTGAGCGAACGGAATTTTGCCGGATCGAATTTCATCGGCTCTTCGTCGGCCGTCACATTGGTCGTCTCGCCCTTTCGTCCGGGGATGGCCACCGGCACGATTTCATCGTTAAACCAACCCTCCTTCATCGCCCGCTGCGCGCGCGCGTAACTCTCCATCGCGAAATCGTCCTGCCTTTCGCGCCCCATGTGGAAATTGTTGTAGACGTCCCACAGACCATCGTGAATCATCATGTCCGTCACTTGTCCATGACCCATCCGATACCCTTCGCGACCGCGCGGCAAAATGTATGGGGCCCGCGACATCGACTCCATTCCCCCCGCCACAACGGTCGTAGCCTCGCCCAAGCGGATCATCTGATCGGCCAACATGATGGCCACCAGCCCCGAGCTACAGACCTTGTTGACAGTTAAGACGCCCGTCTCCTTAGGCAGACCGGCTCCAAGCGCAGCCTGCCGCGCCGGGGATTGGCCCAACCCCCCCTGCAGGACGCACCCCATGATCACCTGTTCGATGTCCACAGGTTTCAATCCTGCCCGCTCGACCGCCGCTTTGATCGCAACTGCCCCCAACTCCGGCGCCGATCGGCTCGATAACACCCCCAAAAACCCCCCTATCGGCGTCCGTGCAGCGGAAACGATGACACTTGAAGTCATAGTTCTGCTCCTCGCTGAGCGATCTAGTTAAAACTGCTCGATTTGTAAAGGATTTAAGGCGAGAAAGAGAGTCAATACAGGGCCGTGGAATACGGACTTAGGCCTTCCGGGTGGTTGGTCATCAGTTTCTTTATGTCGTAGATAAACTCGCCCCGCGAATAGGCGGAGTTTTCGAACTTGCCGGTGTCCATCCGAATGGCATCACACGGGCAGGCCTCGACGCAGAGGCCGCAGAAGACGCAGCGGAGCTCATTGATCGTAAATATCCGGGGCCTCTTTTCCACCCTATTGTCGCCGACGTCCTCGGCGACGATCTCGATGCAATTGGCGGGGCAGGCCGTGGCGCAGAGCATGCAGGCGGTGCAACGGACTGTGTCGTCCGGCCGCAGCATCAGCCGATGCTCGGCGCGGTAACCTTGCGGAAATTTCGGTTTTTGCTCCGGATATTCGATCGTGATCCGCCGATCGATATGGATGAGATTGGTCACCAGGTGCCGCATCGTGATCGTGAGGCCGCGCGCAATCTCCGGGAGATACAGGCGCTCCCATACGGTCATGGTGGGGGTACGAGCAATGGTGTAGTAGGCGCCCGGCATTTTTCTTACGCTCCAATTTTTGGTGACGAAAGTCAAGCCGCGTGAGGCGTTTCCAGCCGGCGTATCGCCTCTTTGCACGTCAGCAGCTCAGCGCCGGAGCGGCGGAACTCCGCCAGGGCATCGGTCCCCGCGTCCTCGTTCAAAGCAGTCACGGCGTCCGTAACCACCCACAGTTCCTTGCCCGCCTTGAGGAGACCCTCGGCAGCATACCTAACGCAGATATCGGTGCATACGCCGAAGAGCACCACACGCGGCACCGGCAGCGCGGCGACAAAGGGCGGCAAGTTTGCGGATTGAAATGCGTCGACGCTCCGTTTCTCAAATATGATCTGAGCGGCAGAATTCCACATTGGGAGCGATACCTGCACCTCAGGTGGGATGCGCACTGCCCTCGGAAGTAGAGTCCCCTTCACCTTCGCCTGTCCCAGCGTACCCTTAACACAATGTGACGGGTATCGGGTGAATTCCGGATCGTCCGGAGTATGAGCGTCCGCTGTGCTGACCACCAGGATCTCCTCGGCCGCCGCAAACGCGATCAACCGTTGCAGATTAGGGACAATTCGATCGGCGCCCGGTGCGGGCAGGGCCCCTCGCTGATTGATGAAATCTACCTGTGTGTCGATATCGAAGAAACAGACGTCCGATCTCATAGCGATCACCTCTGTTCACGTCGACATTGACGGGTCACACGCGACAACGCCTCGCTATAGCGGACTCTATATCCGCTTCGGCGGGTTACTATATGGAGGGCCGGCGGCAGCTTCGTTAATTGATCGGCAACACGCGCGCTAATGACAGCTAGCCGCTCCGGCTCTGCGACACGTCGTCCATCTTTCATTACCGTTTGCAGAAGCGGTTGAATATCCCGCCATGCGGGCCGCGGCTCATCAGACAAACCGATGATATCTTCGCGAAATCGCCCTGCCGGCGTCAAGCGCCGCCACACCTGCTTGGCCCCTGGGTAGGTCGCTTTCGCTCGGGCCAGTTTGATAACGGGGGAAAGTTGCTCGTGCTGCCTAATGGCTACCAGTTTATACGCGGAATTGAGCGCCGGGGCATCATCAGAGGTGACTAACGCGGTCCCCACACCGTACGAATCGATCGGCGCCTTCCCACGCGCAAGTTCGGTGATCTGATACTCATCCAGATTGCCGCTGGCCACGATCTTGGCCGCCGACAATCCGGCGCGATCAAGCCTACGGCGAACATCGCGAGCGAGAATTGCCAGAGGCTGGCTGTCGATTCGCACGCCGCCCAGCGTCCGCCAAGCGGCTATCGCCCGCTCGGTCCCGCGTGGCACTGCGTAGGTATCGATCAGCAAGACCGGCCGCTCTGGAAAGACCCTGGCATACGCCGCGAAGGCATCGACCTCCGAGGGAAAGGCCATGATCCAGGAATGGGCCTGTGTCCCGTAGATCGGTATTCCGAAGCGCCGGCCAGCTTCCACGTTCGATGTCCCTATGCATCCGCCTATATATGCCGCGCGCGCGGCAGACCCCCCCGCCGCAAGTCCCGGCGCACGGCGACTGCCGAATTCGATCACCGGCCGGCCCGCTGCATGTACAAGACGCGCCGCCTTGGTGGCGACCATCGTCTGATATGTCACGATCGCCAACAGCGCAGTTTCCAGCCACTGCGCCTCGACTATGGGAGCCGTCACGCGGAGGATCGGTTCGTTGGCAAAGACGATCGTCCCTTCGGGCACGGCCTCTACCTGTCCGGTGAAACTGAGCCGGGAAAATCTCTCTCTAACTGCCGGGCCAAGCGGTGCCATGGCCGGTTGATCGAAGAGATAGCCCAGTTCGTCCGGTGTTAACCGCCATGTCTCAAGATAGGCCAGCGCATCGGCGAGGCCGGCGGCCACCAGATAGTTACGCCGCGACGGGAGCTGCCGGACAAAGAGCTCGAAGACCGCCACCGGCTCCCAGCCGGCAGCGATATATACGGCGGCCATGGTGATCTCGTACCAATCGGCGCACAATGCGGAGGTCACAAGTTAATGTCGCGGCGTCAGTGCACTAGGTGCGTCGGCAAACAATTGCCGCAGGGGACGGCGCTGGTGAAACGGTTCACCGGTGTCGCACCAAAATTGAATGGCCGTCTCGCCATACTGCCAACTGAAGACCACCTCTTCACCGTCGTAGAGGGCGTAAAAGTGGACGATCCCCGCCTCTGGATCGATCACCTCTACCCCATGGGCAAGGATCTCTTCCATGATTCGATCGTAGCGATGGCAGAGTTCCGTATATCGATCGCGCCACCACGGCAGCTCCTCGCCGGCCGCCGAAGGCAATATAATGCCGCCGCCCTCTGCCCTGGCGCCTCCTGCCTGCAAGGCCTGTTGCGCTGCGTAGAGGTCACGCTGAACCAACGCCAACTGCCGGAAATAATATTCCAGCGTGGGGAGAATCGCATTAGCCTCCTCCAGCGAAAAATACTCCCGCCGTCTGGTCATAGGCATCCTCCTTAATCGGCGCGCGCAGGCGTCACGGCGCGCTGGGCCTGATACTTCCCTTTCCGGTCGGCGTACGAGACATCGCAGGCCCCGTCTGCCGCCAGGAAGATCACCTGGCCGATCCCTTCGTTGGCATACAATCGAACCGGCCTGCCGGAGCAGTTGGCTATGCTGATGGTGGCAAAGCCCTCCCACTCTGGCTCGAAGGGTGTCACATTGATCACAACGCCGCACCTGGCATAGGTCGACTTGCCGTAGCAGATCGTCAAGATGTCCCTGGGAATCCGAAAATATTCGATCGTGCGGCCAAGGCAATAGCCGCCTGGCGGCAGCTCGCACACCGTCCCCACCTCCGTATCGAAGTAGCGCGGATCGATGGTCTTGGGGTCTATGCAGACGACATTGTCCGGCGGTTGATAGCGATGAAACTCCGGCGCCAGGCGAAAGTCGTAGCCGTAGGAGGATAGGCCGTGCGAAATCCCACGGCGCACTTGATGGTCGACAAACGGCTCGATCATCTGGTAGCGTGCCACCATTGTTCGGATCCAGCTGTCCGGCTTTACGCCCATGGGGACGGCCACTGTATCAATGCGTGCAATGTTTGCAAGTCGATTCCTCTTAGCCCTGTTTGTCCTGATCGGCCTTTGCTGGCTGATCGGAATCTATAGGACATTTAGTCTCCCAGATGTGGCCTACCTTAAATACGGCCATCCCTCCCATTCATCCTTTATGCGGATAGATAGCGTTAAATCGCTGCTGACCGGGTCGGCCATACAGTTGCAACAGGTCTGGGTTCCGGCAGAGCGGATTGCGCCCGCGTTAAAACGCGCCGTGGTAGCCGCCGAGGACGATACCTTTTTCGAACATGCCGGGTTCGATTGGCAGGCGATCAAAAAGGCCGCCGTTCTGAATTGGAAGCGGCGGCGTTTTCTCAGGGGCGCCAGCACGATCACACAGCAACTCGCGCGAAACCTCTTTCTCTATCCCGCCAAGACCCCAACGCGAAAACTGAAGGAGTTTCTGATCGCTCTAAAGCTGGAGCGCGAGTTAACCAAGGCGCGCATCCTGGAACTCTATCTTAATTTTGCGCAGTGGGGGCCTGGTGTCTACGGCTGCGAGGCCGCAGCGCGCCACTATTTTCGGGGGAGCTGTGCAGGGCTCTTGGCAACCCAGGCGGCCTTTCTAGCCACGATCCTTCCCAACCCGAAAAAACTGGGCCGCGGAGGTTATCGCCTAACCCCCAGGGCCCAGCAGATCTTGCAACGGATGTGACGGTCTTACAGATCCTGCGACTTGACGGTCACGCGGCCGTTATCCTTTGTCCGCTTCACGGCCTTCTCAAGCAGCCCGTAGACCGCATCCGACAACGCCGGAATGGCATCGGACGACGTCTGGCATCCCTTTGTCTTAATGTACTCCTTAATCTTGGAGACAACGACGAGCGTCTCCTTTCCTTTCCCTGACATGGTCTTCCTCCCTTTCCTATTTACTCCACCTATTCAGTTCGAGCCGCCAATCGGCCCTTCGCTAATATTTTTTACCTTGATGCCCGCGGCAGGCCCTTGCAACTTCACCGGCTTCCCCTTGTTAGCAGGACTGCTTGTCGCTTCGACCGCTTCATTGGCCTGCTGGGCACCCTCCGCCGGTCTGTTGGCCTCTTTCGCCGCCCTGGTCCCCTGCTCCGTTTTATGCTGAGGCTTATTCGCGGACGCGTGCAACTCACATGCCATCGCGCCGCTCGGTATCAGGGTCATACAGGCAACCACTATCAACCATCCCCATTGCATAGCCACCTCGCTTTCGCGGGAAACACTGACGCACCCCCCGCCACGCTGTCAAGCTACATTTTTGAATGTTTTCTTGTGGACCAGCCCGCCGTTGTATACGAGTCGTTCGACATGCGCAAGCGTCCCCTCGTAATCTTATTCAGCGTGATTGTCGTCGATCTGATCGGTTTCGGCGTGGTGATGCCGATTCTCCCATTCTATGCCAGCCAGTTCGGCGCAAACGGCACGATTCTAGGACTGCTGCTCACAGCATATGCTGCAATGCAGTTTTGTTTCGCCCGCCTTTGGGGGCGTCTATCCGATCGAATCGGCCGCCGTAAGGTGCTCTTTCTAACCCTCTTGGCGGGGAGCGGCGCACTGGTTCTCCTGGGCCTGGCCTCATCACTTAAGTGGCTCTTCATCGGACGCATTCTCTCGGGGGTCTTTGCCGCCAATATCAGCGTGGCCTCCGCCTATGTAAGCGATGTCACTACCGAGGCGGATCGGACGCGGGGCATGGGAATGATCGGCGCGGCCTTTGGCGTTGGATTTCTGCTAGGCCCGGCCATCGGCGGAGCGCTCGCTCAGTATGGATACCATGTGCCGATCCTGGTGGCCGCCGCGTTAACGGGGCTAAACGCCCTTACCACCTGGTGGCGGCTGCCGGAACCGGAACGGCATCGGCCCTCAGAAACTCTACAACCGGTAGCGGCCTTGGAGCAGGCAGACCGGCAGGTGCGCCGATTGGTGGTCCTGAATTTCATCTTTACCGCGGGCGTGGCCATCCTGGAAACGACTCTGGCCTATTTCCTGCGCGATAGGTTCTCCTACGATGCGCATCATGTTGCATTCATCTTTGCCATGATGGCCCTGCTGATGGTCGCCATTCAAGCTGGGTTAATACGGCAGCTGGTTATCTGGTGCGGCGAACGACGATTGCTAGTGGGAGGATCGTTCCTCTTGGCGGTCAGCCTTGCCCTGATACCAATCCTTCATCTGCCTCTTCTTGCGTGGATCGCATTAGCGATATCGGCGGTTGGCCGCGGGATCAGCCAACCGGCCCTTATGGGGCTAGTCTCCTTTCAGGCGGCCGCGGATAGGCGCGGCACCGTGATGGGCGCCTTCCAGGCCTCCGCAAGCCTGGCTCGGGTAGCCGCTCCTGTGGCCGGAGGGATGATCTACGACAGGGTGCCGAACGCTGTATTCCTTGCGAGCGCCTTACTCGTGGGGATCGTCGGAATATTAGGCAACGCCAGATCTCTCGGTCAGGCTCAGCCAACTGCAGATACTTGCACGCCAACTTCTTCCGACAGCCAGGGCAGCCCTTGAAGAAGGGCGGCGCCGCGAGATTTGCTTGACTCATCGTGCCAGACATAGTTAAGAGCAGACCCATGCGAAAAGAACACGGCATTGTGATAGTCCGTACGCTTCCGATCGTCGTCGGGATCATCGCCACCTTGGCCAGCGGGTGCGGCAGCAACGATGCAGCGCAAAGCGCCACTCCGACAACCACCGCAACGACCTCCACCGATGCCACGGCGAACAAAAGCCTTCTCACAAGTTATACCGGATCCAATTCGGCGACCGTGTGACCAACTTTATCGCCAACGGCACAGACACCTTCGCGGTCACTTCTGCCACGTACGGAGATGTCTCGGGAACGATCACCTTTAAGACAGACAACACCGGCACCTTTAGCGGCACGGCCACCAACGAACCGACCGGATCGGTAAAGAATGGCGCGTTTTCCGGCACATTTTCCATCAGCGGCGGCAAGGTGACGGTGACGATCAGCGACACCACCTTTACGTTCATGGGCACACCTGTCACGTGCAGTAACAACCTGACGACTAAGCTCAATTAGGCCATGGGCTCCACTTTGGAACCTCCGCTTGGCACAATTTACAGGCAGACGCTTCGTGAGAGCTACTCTCGGGCCATTGCGCTGATCAGCATCCTCGGTGTTGTAGTCGCCGTCGTCATAGGCGGTTATGATCTTCTACAATTGATCCGGCCCGACTTTACCTTAAGTTCGGCCCTGCGGGAAAAATATAGCACGAACGAATCCTATACTGAATTCGGGACGTTTAAATCGGAACTATCAGAGGAACAAATTAGTCATGAGCGAATGGCGAATTATGAAAAGCTGCTGCGCATGGAGCGGCGCAATGCGCAGCAGCGGCTCGTCAAGACAGGCCTTGCGCTCCTTGCCATCGCCGCGCTCAACGGCGCCTTTTTTCTCACCGTCCGTTGGAGTGGGGAAGGCTAATGCTGCCTCAGGCCTGCCAGGCCCGGTTTCTCAATATAAGGAAGGCTAATGCTGCCTCAGGCCTGCCAGGCCCGGTTTCTCAATATAAGAATTGGCCCGTCAACCATCAACTAAATCGTCCAGGCTAATAAGCGATTCTCATTTGATTTCGGATAGTAAGTCTGCTAGCGGAGCTTGACCCAGTGAGGCAGGAGGCGCTAGCTCATTCGGTAGAGCATCGCCCTTTTAAGGCGAGGGTGCCGGGTTCGAATCCCGGGCGCCTCACAAAATATGCGGATCGGTCCCCATCGTCTAGCCAGGCCCAGGACATCACCCTTTCAAGGTGGAAACACGGGTTCGAATCCCGTTGGGGACGCAGCAACAGCTATGGGGCGCTGGCGCCCCATGGCTGTTGCTTGGCTTTCAGTGTGATGAGAACCGTCCCGCAAAGCGGGACTGGTTCCGACCGAGGCGGGTACCATGCGCAGCATGGTCGCCGACAAAGTACCCGAAGGCGGAGCCGGAGGGTAGAATCCCGCTGGGGACGCAAAACCTCAGGGATTTCGGTCTTTGCCGTTGAAACTTCCAAAGCGGTCTCATAGAAAAACAGGATCAGGAGACAGCGGGGCAGGTTAAACTATAATGTCTGGATCAAGCCTTCACCAAAGGAACTCGAATGAATGTCGCCTCCGATGCTCAGATTAAAATTACGGGGAGTGCAAAAATAAAACAGACTTGATGAGCGGAGCAGATAAAAGGCATTGACTTAGACCGCCCTGTCGATCGGAGACGCAAATGTCCGTAGGTGAAATTATTGTTTTAGGTATTGCAATTCTTGTGGTGCTAGCTTCCCTTTTTTCACTGAGAACGCACTTGTTCTCGGGTAAGTCGTTACAACAGCAAACTGTGAATATATACATGCTGCTAACAATTGTAACAATCGTAATCCCTCTTGCGCAATTTTCATCATATCATTTGTTGTGGCTTTTCCCAGTGTCCATATTGCTAGGCACGTTGTCACTTGTATTTCCATTCTCACTCCTTTCTATCCCAGGACATCTATTCGGGCGCTTATGCTTGATAGGCGTTGATCAATCAAAAATGGGAGCGAATATTGATAGGTATCAAAAAATAAGCAAACGATTTGCTGAGTTGCATGAAGCTGGCGTCCCCCAAGACCAGATAAAAAAACAGCTTACCGATGAATTTGGCCAGAAGCCACGGAATAAAAAGTAAAAGTGATCTGTGGACGGAATTTCGTGGCAAATCTAATACGGAAGCAGTTCTTAGAGACGCAAAGTGCAAAACGGGGCCGCCGCCATTTCAAAACTCCTTGCAGATGGTTTGAAAATCGCCTAACCCAAAAGGGTATCTCTTATGGCAAATCAGTCAATCATAGAAAGGCTCGCAGGTATTCAACAAATCCTGATTGGCGTCCATAGTCTTCCGCTTACGGCGCGTGGTTCTCGGCTTTATTTAGCAGAGGGGGTCGCGGCCGTCATAGAGGGGAAATCTAACGTTGCCGCACAGTGGGATGAGGTTCTACGCACGGCTGGCCAGCTGGAACCTCTTGATAGGGACTTTGGGGGAAGCATGTCCATGGGCGTATGTCCTACTCCTAAGATACCACTGTTCGCGGTAGGCTATACCGGATGGAAAACGTTGGAGTCTCTTCAGGATAAGCTTACTCCGACCAGCAACGTTGCTGGAATCTTGGTTGTCGACGTTGGTCTTTTTGTGAGCGCTCCCGGGAGCGGAGGAGTCATAGCAACGGGGGATTGGGCCCTTTGGGGGCTCATCAGTTGTTTACATCAAGCAACGGGCACTTTGAAATTTTCCTCAGCGAGCCCCTTTGATTATGCGAAGTAGAAGCAGGGGCCAGCTTAAAGAAAAAAGTGAAATAAAAATCTGAGAGTGGTCCACATCGGCGAAAACATGAGCGACAATAATTACGCCTTCATCGATAGTCAGAACGTGAATTTGGCGATTCGTGAGCAAGGCTGGGTTCTGGATTTCGGGCGCTTCCGTCGCTATCTGGAGGACAAGTACAAGGTCACCAAGGCATTTCTCTTCATCGGATTCGTTCCCCAAAATCAAGATTTGTACACCTCACTCCAAAAGTCTGGATATATCCTCATCTTCAAGCCGACGCTCTCCCTTCCTGATGGCAAAGTGAAAGGGAACGTGGATGCCGAAATGGTGCTTCATGCAATGATCGAGTATCCCAACTACACCGGCGCGCTGATTGTGACCGGGGATGGAGATTTTTACTGCCTTGTTGACTACCTCATCAAAAATACAAAATTGCTCAAGCTGATGATTCCCAACCGGAGCCGGTATTCGTCACTATTCAGAAAACTGATGCCGCACATCGTTTTCATGAACGAACTCAAGGGGAAGCTGGAGCATCATAAAGGGTAAAAAAAAGAGGCATTACCTCGGGGACGAAACCCCTCGGATAGCCTCAGATCGTGATTCCGGATCATTATCTCAGATGGCCTGTGACCGTCAAGGAGGCTTTACGTTCGGCTTGTGCTCTTCAAAAAAGGAGTAGAAATAACGAACACTTAGGCACCACACGTATTTGAGCTGTCGTTGACAAATGTACCCTTCGGGTGTTAAATGCCTTGGCCCATGGTTGTGATATATAAGGATTGAAAACAAGTGGCTAAATCAAAAACGGTAGTTCGAGTTAGCGAAAAGGGAACGAATGCCCGCATAGAGGATTGTCTTTTTGTTGTTCCAAATGACAGTGACCGATCACTTGTAGAAACAAACGCTCCAAACACTCAAATCATTAGGCCCAAAATCATTGAATACGTTAAAGACAAAGTCGGTAAGCGTAAATATTTGTGGTTCTTTGTCAGCCTGGGCGTTTTAGCTGATATCGTCACCCTTATTACTTCCGGATCCCATTTTTGGCAGTTAATCTTTTCATAGGCTATTATGCTTTTATAGCCGTTGATCAAACTTTCTACATCCTTTGATCAGGTTTTAGGTACTTAACGGGGTCATGTTGCAGTCTTAGCCCTAAAATCACCAACCTGCAGGGGGATGTTCTGAACGCTTTCGGTGTGGCGAATTTTTTGATCATTGTTTCCTTCCGGCAACCCGGGTTTGGAGTAAATGCTTCGCGAGGGACGGATGAGCCTCTACAAGCCGCAACATCTCCTTTTCAATCAAAAGCCCCCGTCCGCGGAATGCCCTGATGGCTTGGTCCACGATATCGTCAGGGGTCGATTGGCCGACAACAAGGTCAAGAATAGTCCGGAAAGGCGTGGTGACGGCATAACAGTTTATTTTCTGAATGTCTTCGGGGCGCAACTCGTCACGATGCAAAACGATCACTGACGGTACGGCCGTCGATTTTCGGAATTTGACGGGTACGGTCATGTGCAATTTAGCCGGCATGGCATCGCTCACGTCGTAGATACTCAAAGCTGTTTCATGAGAATAAACACCTTCTGGTACTTCATCCCTGTTTCTGGACCACAAGGACCACAACACCATTTCGCCCTCATGGGTATTGGGGAAATGCGCGAGACGATAAATGCTCCGGTGTTCGCGAATCCAATGACCCCGCTTGATGTGGTAGGCATGGTTTTTTGCCAAATAGCCGGCGTCAATGGCCTGTTTGGCGGTGAAATAGCCAAGCTGGCTCTCCGCGACCTGATAAAGTTTTTTTCCCGCCGTTGGCTCCATAGCACAATACTCTTAAATTATAAGGTTATTGTGCATATAATTCATAAAAAGTCAACATGAATACCTTAAAATTTAAGGTAATCATGCGTTTCTGGCCTTTTGGCCGTCTTATGGGCCGTTGCCGGATTCCATGTCGGAATCCGAATTTGAAAGACCGAATAAATCGGTTCCCGCAAAAGGTTCGCGTAGTGTACAATCGGCCAGGCTCCGTAACGGGATGAGAACCCGTAGGGTTCGCCCGGGAGCCGGAGTATGTGCGGAGGCAATGGAATAAACATCCCACTGCCGGCACCATCCGATGCGAGCAGAGCGAGTTGAAGGATGGTGGCAGCGGGGTCGCCTTGCCGGCCACGAGGCGCGAGCCGAGTAATCCCGTTGGGGACGCAAATTAGTCACCGGTGACGTATTTGCGGCATCGGTGGTTATTTTTATGTATGGAGAGAAATATGGGACCTGAAGGTTGGCAAACAGCCAGTCAAATTACAATTACTGTTGGATCAATTGTGGCCATTCTTGGTGGATACGGCTTATGGCATTTCGGAAAGCAAATTGAAAAGGATAAAACAATGATGACCTCAGATAAATCCGCAAATCCATCCGCTCCAGTACCATCATCCCAGACAAATCAAAGTCATACTGGTAGCGGTGACAATGTGGCTGGCAATAAATTCGAGTATAATTTTCATAAGCCTCAGTCACCCGAGCTCAGGACAATTGAAGAATCACAATCCGACAATGCAGATGGTACCCATAGCCTAATTCGCACAGTTGAAATGAATGCTTCTTACGCAGGAAATTTGGTCATTACAATTCGAGCCGAAGGTCTTCTCAGTGTTGACGTTGGTCAAGGAGCCCGACAGCAACGTCTTCCGGATGGCAACATCATGACTATTACGGGTGGTGGAACGCTGAGGGATACCACCGAGATGGAAAATTTTTATACAACGACTGTTCCAGCGCCTTCTGGTCGCTACGTTATTACCGTAGTGACCAAGAGGAAAATAGACATCAAGATCAACACGGTATTTCAGTAAGTATCCACTAACATCCAGATCTTCCAATGTTTCCCCGACAGAGGAATCTGGTAACAAACGCTTCCATCCAATTAGAAATAAATCTAAACATAGCCTCCTCTAAACTTTCGCCGGCTCATCCAAAATATCCAAAAGCTTTCGCGCGCAATAAATACGGTTTCGTTTTGCATCGTTCGTCTGTTTTAGGACACCCGCATTTTCTAGTTTATCGATGGCACGCTGGGCCGTAGGGAATGCGATCTTGTGTTTTTTGGCCACGCCACTCACGGTCATAAAGGGATTCGCCATGCAGTCGTCAATCAACAACAAACAATTTTTATCAGCCTTGCGAGTAAATGATTGTTTCCACTTCGCGACGGTTTCCTGCATTTGTTTGATACGACCTAAGGCGTCTTCTGACTGGCGGGCTACTCCGTTTAGAAAATATTCAACCCAACCCTCCCAATCTCCATTTTCATTTACGGCGCGTAGATGAGCGTAATACTCGTCGCGCTTGGCTTCAAAAAAAGCGCTGAGATACAAAATTGGCGACGGTAAAATACCGCGGTCCACAAGATACAGGATAATCAACAGGCGTCCCACGCGACCGTTTCCATCGAGAAACGGATGGATCGCCTCGAATTGCAAATGGATCAGAGCGATCGTCACAAGTGGCGGCAGTGTGGATTCGTGAAAGAATTTTTCCAAAGTTCCCAGGCAATCCATGAGCAGATGTGGAGGCGGCGGAACGTACGTCGCATTTTGTAAGGTGCACCCGGCAATGCCGATCCAATTCTGAGATCTTCGGAATTCTCCGGGGGTAGCCATATTACCCCGAACGCCCTTCATGAGATGCTCATGGACCTCGCAAATCAGACGCAATGAGAGGGGGAGGGTCTTGAGCCGCTTGATTCCATATTCCAAGGCTTTGACATAATTTTCGACTTCCCTGAGATCCGAACGGTCTCGTTCCGTTTCCATACCGGCCTCATCCGCGAATAATTCCGCCAGTGAAGTTTGGGTCCCTTCGATACGGCTCGACAAGACGGCTTCGCGTCGGACAAAGGGACGAATCAACAGATGAGGGTTGGGTAAGGCGGCCCCGATTGAGGCCAACTGACCGATGAGA
>JACPFG010000142.1 GCA_016183125.1 Deltaproteobacteria bacterium | reverse complement strand
CGGGCCATAGATTTTCTGCGCGAGGGCAAAGAGATTGAGCGGATGTCGGCGATGCGGTTCCGCGAGGCAATAGAGCCCCCGCCGAAGATGGACCAGATCCCCTTGAGCAATTGCGCGCTTGATCAGGCCATATCGGCGATCTTGTGTGCCGGCCAAGAGGGTCATCAGCTCGGCATCTGAAAAGCTGTCTTGCGGAATCGACCGCCGAATAATGTCAACGAGGCGCTCCATATTGTAAGAAACTGTCGAAAAATGACAGTTGCTAACACAGTTTTACCACCTTTCCCCACAATAGATCAAGGCTAAAAATTAGTCGGCCCAAATTGCTTTGCATAATCAATAAACTTTGCTACAATCCCGGCGGCGCTGCTCCAAGGATTCACCGTAACCATTGGAAAATGCGTATGATTCAATATGGGCAGTCTCCTGAAACAATACGGTTGGGCCCTGAACCTCCTTTTTATCCTTCTGCTCGGCTACTTTCTGGCAAAAATAGCCAATGTCTATATTGCAGGCCTATTGGAGGTCTCACGCTCGATAGGGGTAGTGAGCACGGCGGGGCCTGCGGCCACCCCAGGGGTAACGCGCGATGTGGGGGATTATGAGGTCGTCGTCAGTCGTAATATCTTCGACTCCAGCGAGACGGCGGCCGGCGAAGCGGCAGGCGGCGAAGAACTTGGACCGATCAGCCCCACAGGCGAGCCGGTCAAGACGGCATTGGGGATCAAGGTGATTGCGGTGATGGTGGTGGGGGAGGGAAAGGATCCGCGCTCTTCCGCTACGGTCGACGGTGGGGGTGGCAGTATCGATGTCTACGCTGTCGGCGACGAGAAGAAGACCTTTGCCCCAGGGGTGCGCCTGGTGCAGGTAAAACCGACTAGGATCGAATTTTACCGGGCAGGACGGTTCGAGTATGCAGATTTGGAGGAGGGCTTAAGCGCCAGTATCTTCGGGCAGCCCAAGGATACGGCAACCGTTGCGACCCCGAGCGCGCCCAGGCCGACGGCGCCGGCAGGCGAGAAGGTCGCAAAGGTAGGCGAGAACAAGTTTACGATCGATCAGGCCGAGATAGACGCGGCGCTTACGAACCTTGATAAGCTCTATACGGAGATCCGAGCGGTGCCGAACTTTCAAGAGGGGAAGGTGCAAGGGATGAAGATACTCTCTATCAAGCCGGGCTCCATCTTCGCGAAGTTGGGTCTTAAACGCGGAGATGTCTTGGCGCGGATCAACGGCGTGGAACTCGACATAAAGAAGGGCTTTGATCTCTTTAATCAGTTAAAGGATCAGAAGGCGTTCAACCTGGATCTGCAGAGGGACGGGAAAAACCAGACGCTCGAATATGAGATTCGGTAAGGTGGCCATTATAAGTGTAATGCTGCTTTTGGCGGCGGGTGCCGTCACTGCGCAAGTGCCGGCGACCGTGCCGCCGCCGCCTCCGCCGGCGACACCGGCCGCGCCTACTCAAGTGCCGCCGGTGCCGTCGAAATCGTCGCCCCCAGTTGGGGGGCCTGTTGTCCCGGCACCTTCGGCCCAGTCCCCGGCTCCAACCGTTCCAACCCCGACGGGTCCGGCAACAACGCAGTCGCCGGAGTCGCCGGCGGGGGTGTCAGCAACGGGCGAGGAGTCGGTTTATCTCAACGTTCAGGACGGCGAGATTCGCGACATCATCAAACAGATCAGCAAGGCCACCGGGCGTAACTTTATTATCGACGACAAGGTGAAGGGTAAGATTACTATCATCTCGGAGAAACCGATGACGAGGGAGGAGGCCTACCAGACCTTCCTGTCGGCCCTTGAGGTGACCGGTTTCACGATCGTCAAGGGTCCTGCGGGGATCTTGAAGGTCGTGGCCCTGCGAGACGCAGCGACTAAACCGATTCCAACCCATGTAGACACGACCCCGGTAACCGACAGCTTCGTGACAAGACTTATCAAATTGGAAAATATCAGCGCGCTCGAGATGGCAAACGCGATCAAGCCTCTGATATCGAAGGACGGAAACCTATTTGCCTATCCGGCGACGAACACGCTTATCATTACCGATGGCGGCAGCAACATCGACCGGCTGATGAAGATAGTTAAAGAGCTGGACCAGGAGGGGCCGCAGCAGGTGCTGGAGATCATCCCGATACGCAACGCCAACGCAAAGGATATCGCGTCAATGGTGAATAATCTCTTCGAACAGGCCGAGAAGGGAAAGCCCCGACCTAAGGCGGGCGAACCGGAAGAGATCGAGGAGGTCTCGAAGATTATCCCGGATGATCGGACCAATTCGCTGATCGTGCTGGCGAGCAAAAGGGCGATCGAGAAGGTCCGCGAGATAATCGGACGGCTCGACCAGAAGCTACCGGAGGAGGGGAAGCTCCATGTCTACTATCTTAAGTACGCAAAGGCCAAGACGCTGGCGGAGACACTGGGCAATCTCACGTCGGGGTCAGGCGCAAAGGCGGGGCCCGCTGCCGGAGGGACTGGTGCCGCAGCTGCGCCCAAAATAGCCGAGTTGGAGGGGGGCGTGAAGGTAGGATACGACGAGGCGACGAACGCATTGTTGATTACCGCCTCGGCAAAGGATTTCAAGACATTGGTTGAACGGGTGATCAGCAAGCTCGATGTCTTGCGCCGCCAGGTCTACCTTGAGGCGGTTGTTATGGAGTTGCGTATCAATAAAGATCGGCAGCTGGGGATATCGGCCCACGGAGGCGCTGGCGGTAATGTGATCGGTTTCGGCCAGTCATTCGGGGCGCTACCCGCGCTGCAGGGGACATTCCTCTCTGGCGGCGCGAGCGCGCCGGCGCTCCTCGGAGGGCTTATCAGCGGTCGCACCGTAGGCGTCCAGGTGATCGATCCGGCGACCGGTGGACAGAAGACGGTCACCATCCCGGCATTTTCGGCCTTCCTTTCCGCCCTCTCGTCGTATGGCGATGCCAACGTCATCTCCACGCCTAATCTGCTCACACTGGATAACGAGGAGGCGCAGATCGAGGTGCGCCGGGAGCTGCCGGTGCCAGGGCCGCAAAATATCCAGGCCAACACCATTATCGCGGGGCAGCCGACATACGAGAAGGCGGGGCTCCTGATGAAGATCAAGCCCCAGATCGGGTACGGCGACACGGTGAATCTGGCGATAGAGCAAGAACTCTCCAACTTCGGAGAGGACAAGATTATCAACAATAATCCTGTGCCCACAAGGATCAAACGGACCGTGAAGACGGCGGTTACCTGCCAGGATGGCCAAACGGTTGTATTAGGCGGGCTTATGGAGGATCAACTCCGCAATACAAAGCGGAAGGTTCCGCTCTTAGGCGACATTCCTATCCTAGGGCTCCTTTTCCAGCAGTCCACACGCACGATTGAAAAGACCAATCTGCTTATCTTCATCACGCCGCACATTGTGAAGGACGCCACGGATTTTAGCGATATCGTGAAACGGAAGGTAGACGAACGAAATCGATTCATCACCACCAATTACGGCAAGCGCCAGCAGGAGGTAATCCGCGACTCGATTCGGAACCACCGCGAGGACCTCCTGGAGTATAAGGAGGCCGCAACGACCGAGACCCCGCAGGCGCCTGTCGAACACCAGAAGTTTACCGTTCCACCCGCTGCGCCACAGGCAGCTATGCAGCCGGTAGTTACGCCGCGCATGCCGCAAGCGCCGGCGCGGGTTGTTCCTGCAATCCCGGAGGGTCCGGTGATAGAGTCGTCTGCGAGCAAACCGGTAGAGACCCCGCCATGGATGCTTTCCCCTGCAGCCACGACTGCGCCTACGGCCGTGGCGCCTGCCAAGGCTGCGCCGACATCACCTGCGCAACAGGCACCTGCTCCATCTGCCGCTGCGCCGGCAAAGGCTACAGGACCGGCTGCGCCACTCCCATCCGCCCCCTGGTACCAAAATGGCGGCAAGGTCCCAGCACCGGGATCACGTAAAGACGGCCTGAAGCTAGGATATTGATAGTCGACGCTTCTTCCCGCCCCTTGCGTTGTTACGCCTAACAGATTATGAGCGGTGTGACTATGAACGTCCTGGTGGTCGGCGGTGGCGGTCGTGAGCATGCCCTGGTCTGGAAGCTCGCGCAGAGCCCTCGGGTGCGCAGGATCATTGCGGCGCCCGGGAATCCTGGGATAGCCCAGTTGGCCCACTGCCGCCCGATCGCTGCCGACAACATCAATGGCTTGCTGGCCTTGGCCAAGGAAGAACATGCCAATCTGACGATTGTAGGTCCTGAACAACCGCTCGCATTGGGATTGGTCGATGCCTTCCAGCACCACGATCGGCGCTGTGTCGGTCCGACGGCCAGGGCGGCCCAGTTAGAGGCCAGCAAGTCCTTCGCCAAGATTTTCATGCAGAAATACGGGATCCCCACTGCCCACTACGGCGTCTTTACGGAGGCGCGAGCGGCCAAGTCCTTCGTGCGCAGCGAGGGGGCGCCGATCGTTATCAAGGCCGACGGGCTGGCACAGGGGAAGGGAGTCGTCGTGGCGCGGACTGTCGAAGAGGCAGAGACCGCGATAGATGCGATGCTCCGGTTTCGGGCATTCGGGGCGGCGGGAGGGCGAGTGGTCATCGAGGAATATCTCGCAGGCGAAGAGGTCTCATGTATCGCCCTAGTGGACGGCGAGCATGCGATCCTTTTGGAGAGTGCGCAGGATCACAAGCGGCTCTGCGATGGCGATCAGGGCCCTAATACGGGGGGGATGGGGGCATATTCACCGGCGCCGATCATGAACGAGGCCATGGCGGAAAAGGTGCGCGCTCGGATCATCGCGCCTGCCGTGGAGGGGCTTCGCCGCGAGGGGCGCCCCTTTGTCGGGTTTCTCTACGCGGGATTGATGATAGTCGATCACGAGCCATATGTGCTGGAGTTTAACGTTCGGCTAGGCGATCCGGAGGCGCAGGCACTATTGATCCGGCTTCGTTCCGACCTGGTCGAGTTGTTGCTGGCGGCCGCTGATAAGGGTTTGCACGGTGTCACCCCGGTGTGGGACGAACGCCCAAGCGCCTGTGTAGTAATGGCATCGGAAGGCTACCCGGGTGGGCCGGTTGTGGGGCGTCCTATCCACGGTCTGGAGCGCGTGGTTGGGCTGGAAGACCTATGCGTCTTTCACTCCGGAACGGCGCTGCACGATGAAGAGATCCGGACCTCAGGCGGGCGGGTGCTGGGCGTAACGGCGTTGGGGGTCACATTGCAGGAGGCGGTCGATCATGCCTATGGAGCGGTCCGCCGGATTAGGTGGGAGGGGATGCAGTATAGGCGGGATATCGGCCATAATGCCTTGAGGCGATCAGGGGAGGAGGGAAGATGAGCGGGGAACCAGTGGTGAGCATCGTATTGGGGTCGGCCAATGATCGTGAGATGATGGAGACGAGCGGCAAGTGCCTGGAGGAGTTCGGGGTTCCGCATGAGGTCGTAATCCGTTCTGCCCATCGCGCCCCTGAAATGACGGCGGCGTATGCGAAGGAATCTGCCGGCAGGGGGATCAAGGTGATTATCGCGGCGGCAGGGTATTCGGCCCACCTGGCCGGCGTCGTTGCCGCCTATACTACGATCCCGGTCATCGGCGTGCCGCTGGCTGGGTCGCCTCTGCAGGGGATCGACGCATTGCTTTCCGTGGGGCAGATGCCGGCTGGTGTTCCTGTTGCCACGATGACGATCGGATCTGCCGGGGCAAAGAACGCCGCGTTGTTTGCGATAGCAATCCTGGCCTTGACCGATGCAGGATTGGCAAAAAAGCTGGCGGCCTATCGGAATAAATTAGCCCAGTGACGACTATCATCCACATAAATCCGCGCGAGCCGGAGACGCAACTTATTGAACAATCTGTTGCGTGCGTGCGCGAGGGGAGGGTGCTCGCCTATCCGACGGAGACCTTCTATGGCCTCGGCGTCGATGTGATGAACGAGAAGGCGATTAAGCGCCTATATGATCTGAAGCGTCGCGATCCGAGCCTTCCGGTTGCGGTCCTGGTCGCCGACATGCCTATGCTGGAGGGGTGTGTTGCCAGAGTGCCAGAGGCGGCGCGCCCGTTGATGCGCGCCTTCTGGCCGGGACCGCTTACGATTCTGTTTCCAGCCGGACCGACAATATCAAAATCGCTTACGACTAACACCGGCAAGATAGGGCTGCGTATCTCCTCACATCCTGTCGCCACAGCCATTTTGCGTGAGTTCGCACGGCCTCTCACGACGACGAGCGCGAATCTCTCCGGATTTCCTCCGTCGTGCCATGTGAAACATATCCAGAAATATTTCGGCGACCGGCTCGATTGTATCGTAGACGGGGGCGAGTGCCCTCCATCGCGCGGTTCTACCGTCGTGGACGTAGCCGATGACACGATGGCGATCATCCGCGACGGCGCCATCCCCGCCGACAAGATAATACGGTGTTTCCAGGCCCATTAGTAATTTGTGGGTTACAGAATAGGCCTTGTGCGACTCACACATCGGATGCGGCCTCGGCCGGGGTCGGGGGATTCGGGCCGCCGTCTCCTCGGCTTACGGGCCTCGTCGCGGCTTATCCTCGCTCGCCGCAACGTCATAACCATCGATGCGGCTCGCTGCGCATATCCCTCATTCCCCGCCCCGCCCTCGCCGCTTTCCGAAAGCACGTGAGCACCGTTACCTCTGTGCCCCACGCATCAAGCGGATAAAGATACTTCAAGTGATCTCCGGCGGCTTTGCTCCGGGATGTGGCGGGTAGGCCGGAGCGGGCCCGCTGATCCGGCATTGGCTGAATACTCATCCCGCCGTGGCTCTCATCGTGAGGGATCGGCGTTTGACGGGATGGGGCGCCCCCGGTCCACGCGAGGACTTGCCAATGCCAGGGCCGCGGGCCACGCGGAGGCCGTAGCCACATCCCG
>JACPFG010000140.1 GCA_016183125.1 Deltaproteobacteria bacterium | reverse complement strand
CGTCACAAACATCGAATACTTCTTGTGCGCATCACATCCTATGATATCTCCCATAGCCCGACCTCCTTGGTTGTCGTTCCCCTTCATGTTCATGCACCACGGAGGTCGATTGACAAGCTTTCATACAATCAAAGGGGAGGGGATTCTTATGCCAGCTTTTCTGACCCCTTCAACACCTTTCTCGTCGGCTCCCCGTGCGGCTCTGACGCACATCAACTCCTCAAGTTTACCCACTCAGTTCCGCGATGACCCCTTAGTAAAATGCGCCGACGCCGGAGGGAGAAGCCTGCGGCAATCAAAACCGTCCCTATGCAGGCATAGGCAAACCAGTCGCCAAAACGGGTATAGATCGTATCACGAAAGCCAAGGCGGATCTGGCCTGCGAGTACCGCCGGTTCGAACAGCCCTCCGGCCATCAGCACGCGGCCCAGCGGGTCGACTATCGCGCTCATCCCCGTGTTCGTCGCGCGCACGAGATACCGCCGGTTCTCCACCGCTCGAAAGACGCTCAAGGCCATGTGCTGGCGGGCTGCCCCCGACCAACCGTACCAGGCGTCGTTGGTCAGGTTTGCGAAGAAGTGCGCCCCCCGTAGTGCATGCGCGCGCGCAATCTCCGGAAAGATATCTTCGTAGCAGATTAAAGGCCCTATGGCCACGTCCTCTATCGTAATCGGCGCAATTTCCTCGCCGGGATGTAGGTTTCCTATAGGTGCCGCGAGCTTCCGGGCGAAAGAAAAGATCTGTCGATACGGGACATACTCGCCGAACGGGACCAGATGCGTCTTGTCATATCGACCGACGATCGTCCCGTCACGCCCCACGCCGAACACGCTATTCGCCAGCCGTCGGGTAGCCCCGTTCCCATCCGCCCTTAGTGCGCCGATAAGCATCGGCCAGGGGAGCGATCTGTCTGTCTGCGGTCCACCGGCCGGCAGGAAATGGCCGACATCGAGCGCACGCTGCTCGTCACCGACCGCCCACGGATAGCTCGCCTCCGGCCAGACGACCAGGTCGATAGGCGCGGTATCGACTTGCGAAAGGAGCGCGCGAAATTGGGATAGCTGCTCCTCTTCCAGGCCCGGTCGCCACTTCTCCTCCTGAGGTATGTTCCCTTGCAGGAGGGCGACCCCGTAGCTAGGCCACCTGAAGAGGTCCCCGCGCACCTGTGCGAACCGGACCGCCCCGTATCCGGCCATGCCGGCCAACAGCGCAAACGTTAGCCAGGTCGCCGCTTCCGCCCAGCGCCAGCCCCCCTCCCCCAACGCCCGATGCTCCTGGCCGCCGCCCCAGCACCGTGCAACTACGTGAGCCAGCCAGCGATTGGTCCAGACGATGGCGAAGGCAAGCCCGGAGATCCCTGTCAGATCGACGACCTGGATCAGCGGCGTATAGGCGTATTGGCTCTGGGCCAGATTGATCCATGGGAACCCTCCGCACGGGCCGTAATTTCGCGCCAGTTCGATCGCTACCCAGGCCGATGGGAGCAGCCAGAGCGGCTCGTGTTCAAGGCGACGGGCGATCAACCGAGTGAAGAGCGGGGCCATACCGATATATGTAGCCAAAATTACAACCATCAGCAAGAGTACGGCGCCGGATACCGCCGGGGATAGGTGCCCGTATGTATACATTGCGGTGTAGACCCAGTAGAGCGAGCCGCCGTAATAGATGACCGCTGCGACAAATGTCCGCCTGAACGCCTCCCACGGCGAGGCCATCCGCAGCGACACAAAGAGCGGCACCAGGGCGATCCAGGCCAGCCATCCTAAGTTCGGCAACTCGAATTCACCGATCCTCAGCGGAAATGCCATCGCTAGCAGAAGGCCGGTAAGGAGGCTTGGCCACATGAATTGCCTTTTACAATATTTGGACAAGGGCCACAAACTCCTTTTGCCGCATGCGGCAAAGCTCCTCCGGTGTGTGATGATCGTATCCTGCAAGATGAGCCAGACCATGAACGCAGAGCCGTAGGCATTCGTCCCGTAAGCTCACCCCTCGGCGCAGGGCCTGCCGCCTTGCGACATCGGCGGCAATGTAGATCTCTCCTCGAAGCCACGGCCGGCGCTCGTATACGAAGGTCAGGATATCCGTAGGACCGTGACGTCCTCGGTAGGTCCGGTTAAGCAGGGCCATTGCGCGGTCCGCGACAGAGACGATTTGGGCCTCGACCGGTCGACCATCGATGCCGCGCCATGCCCTGCCCAATCGTCTCTCAATGCCTAAACGATGGAGAGGAGATTTTTCCGGAGAGCAACGGATCTTGGCGGCCACTCTCCCCTTCCAATACTGCGACGTCTTTCTCATGGAGTTTGAGCGTGTCTCGCGGATATTCCGTCCGCTGGTGGTAGATTCCGAGCAGGATTCGGACGAAGGCCTTCGCGATCTCATTTAGATTCTTGAGCGTCAGCTCGCACTCGTCCAGTTGCCCATCCGCGAAACACTTGTTTATGATCTGCTCAGAGGTCTGCTGGATCCTGGTCGGACTCTTCTCGCGCAGCGCCCGCACCGCCCCCTCCGTCTGGTCCGACAGCATCAATATGCCGGCCTCGCGAGTCTGCGGTTTGGGGCCGGGATATCGGTAATCCTTCTCCTCCACGGTCCCCAGTGTCGGATCCTCCTGCGCCTTGGCTCGCTCGAAGAAATAGCCGATACGGTTCGTGCCGTGATGCTGCGGAATCATATCGACGATCTTCGGCGGCAGTTGATAGCTGCGGGCGAGTTCGACGCCGTCCTTTACATGAGAACTGATGATCAGCGCAGACATATGCGGCGTCAATCGATCGTGGCGGGACTCCCCCTCTTTCAGATTTTCGGTGAAATAGAGCGGTTTTCGGATCTTGCCGATGTCGTGATAGTATGCGCCGACTCGCGCCAAGAGGGGATTCGCTCCTATCGCCTGCGCCGCCGCCTCCGCCAAGATTCCCACCAGGTGCGAGTGGTGATAGGTCCCCGGCGCCCGGATCACCAGTTCGCGCAGCAGCGGGTGATTAAGGTTCGCCAACTCTAGCAGCTTGATGTCGGTGGTATACCCGAACATCCATTCGAAGAGTGGGGTGAGCGCCAACACAAAAATGGCGGCAATCATTGTGCCGGCTGCCGCCATCCCGATCGACCAGGCAATCCCGCGCCACGTCAACACCTCGCCCGGCAGCCCTATCCGCGCCAGCTGTAGGCCGACGATCGCGATCGCGATCAGAGCACTCGCCAACAACCCTGCCTTAATGATCGCCGAGCGCCGGTCTGCGTGCGCTATCGCCATGGCCCCCGCAACGTTCGCAGTGAAGGCAAACGCGGTATAGGCCGGATCGGCCGTAAACATCATCCCTGTAAGCACCGCCGCCACTACGCTAAAGAGGATGGCGGTCTCCGAGTTGAGCAGAAAGCGGACGAACATCCCCCCGGCTGCCAGCGGCAAGAGATAGCTGTACGCCCCCCTTGGGATCGTAAGCGGCAGGGTCTGAGCCAACGCGTCGATAAGAAACCCGCCAGCGCGGAGCAGTCCCACCATCATAACGAGCATCGTTCCCAAGAAATAGCGGTCGATCCGTTGTGGCGCATATTTCCGAATATAGCGCAGCCCGAAGGAGTGTACGAGGAGCAGTAGTGTAGACACGAAGAGCGCCGTGCCGAAGAACTTCGCCGAAAAGATACCGCCCCCCCGTTGCTTGCGAATAGATTGCAGCAACCCCACGTCGTGAGCCGTATATGCCTCT
>JACPFG010000139.1 GCA_016183125.1 Deltaproteobacteria bacterium | reverse complement strand
TGCGCGGCCAGCTGCGGCGGCATCTGGCGCTGGATGCCCCCGCCGGTCGGCTCGACCTGAGGCTGGCCGAACGGATGGCCCAGGTGGTTACCGAGGATTTCGATCGAGAATCGGGCGGATTCGGCCAACGGGGACCCAAATTTTTCGAGCCGGAGGCGTGGAGGTTTCTCCTGCAGTGGGTGTTTTATTATCCCTTGCCTCCATGGCGCACGATGATCGATGTGACCTGCAAACAGATGGCCCGCGGCGGCGTGTATGATCAATTGGGCGGTGGCTTTCATCGCTATGCGACCGACCGGATGTGGTACGTGCCGCATTTCGAAAAATTGCTTTCGACGAACGCCGCCATGCTCCGGCTATATATTGATGCCTTTGCAGGGACGAAAGATACCGTATATCGGGAAGTGGGCGACGGGATTGCCGATTATCTACTGACCGTTTTGCGCGATCCTGCAACCGGACTGTTTTGGAACCACCAAGATGCGGACGATCCCGGAGGCGGGGAGGGGACCTTCTACACCTGGGACAAGCAGGAATTGGCAGACGTTCTTACGGCAGAGGAGCGCCAGGTTGTCCTCTTGACCTATGGCGTGCGCGACTTGCCCCGCGATCTGCCGCAGGCACCCGACGAAAATGTTTTGCGCCTTGCCGCCACGGTCACCGAGGTAGCCGGAGCGCTTAGGTGGCCGCCCGATCGTGTGACGCATGTGCTAGAGGAGGCGCGCGTGAAGTTGCACGCGCGTCGCGCGTTGCGGCCTGCCCCGGAGGTGGAGTCGGCGGCATATGTGAGCAGCAACGGGATGGCCGTGGCTGCGCTCCTGCGAGGCGCGCAGGTGCTCGGCCGTCGGCAGTGGGCCGAGGCCGCACTGACAGCGCTGGAGCGAATCTGGAGCGCCGGGTGGAATAAAGGGACCGGCATGGTCCGTGGATGGCAGGGCGGTCGGAAGCGAGCAGATGGGTTGCTGGGAGATCAGGTCTGGACTCTTTTGGCCCTCCTGGATGCCTATGAGGCGACCGGGGAAGGGGTGTGGCTCGAACGTGCCACGCTCCTGGCCGAGCTTATCGAAGAGCGCTTCATCGATCCGGAGGGCGGAGGGTTTTTCGATCGGTCTCTGGCGTTGCGACGGGGCCCATGGGGTCTGGAAAGCGATCCGGTAAAAAACTTCTTCGATCGAAGCGAGCCTGCGGAAAATCCGGCGCTCGCAATCGCTTACGATCGTCTCGCCTATCTCACCGACAATCCCGACTGGCGAATCACGGCGGAGGGTATTTTGTTGGGACTGGCGGGGATGCATCCGGGGAGCGTAGATCGGTCGCTGGCCAGCTATGCATCGGCGGTGCTCTATCATATTAGGCCGCCGGCGCACGTGGTAATCGTCGGACTCGCAACCGATCCAGTGGTCGAGGGTTTGGCAATCGTGGCGCGCCAGACGGCACGACCGTGGACGATCGTTCGCGTGCTGACGCCGGAAGCGGCCGGGGCCGCGCCACTTCCTGAGGCGGTTCGCGCGCAACGGCAGGTGGCCGAGGCCGCCGGACGCCCCATGGCCTTTCTCTGTGTCGGGACGGCGTGCGCCCCTCCGACGGCAGATCCCACCGAGTTGGATCGTCAGCTTGCATCGTTTGCCCTATCGCACTAGGTTACGGGACATGGCCGCGCGGGTATTCCTCCTCGATAATATCGATTCATTCACGTTCAACCTCGCACAGCTCTTCATGGCCTTGGGAACAGACGTACGAGTGGAGCGCGCGCCTGTCGATTTGAAAGACATTGCCGCATGGAGTCCGACACACCTGGTCTTCTCTCCCGGCCCAATGCGACCCGATGATCATCCGGCAAATAGTGAGTTGCTCGAAAAGTATGCGGGAAGAGTGCCGATCCTTGGTGTCTGTCTCGGGATGCAGGCTATCAATTGCTGGTGCGGCGGCACATTGCGGCGCGATAAGCCGCCGATGCATGGGAAGACAAGTCTCGTGCGGTTTTCGGCACAGGCGCCTCTACTGATGGGGTTGCCCAACCCGTTTGTCGCCGCGCGCTACCATTCGCTGGTGGTCGATCGATTGGGGGAAGGCCTGCGCGAGACGGCGTGGACCGATGCCGCAAAGGCTGAGACGGTGATGGCCCTTGCTCACGAAACATGGCCGCTCTTCGGCGTGCAGTTTCATCCGGAGTCGTATCTGACGCCGGAGGGGGGACGACTGTTGGAGGCATTCTTGTCATGGAGATAGCGGAAGTACCCTATCAGCCACTGGAAGCGGCATTGCCCGATACTGGAGCGTACGTTCTTTTGAAAACAGGGCGTGTGACGCCATGGGATCGCTGGTCAATCCTTGGCTGGGACCCGTGGTGCAAATGGGTGCCAGCGGCAGGTGGGGATCCATTCGCTGAGTTACAAGTAATCCTCGATGCCATCCACAAGGAAGCCAAGGCGCCCATCGGCACGATCCCACTGCCGCTGCTGATGGTCGCCTTTGCCTACGATGCCGGCCGGGCGATCGAGGCAATTCCTGCCACTGCTCGGACCGTTGCACCTCTTCCAGATGCGATCTTCTTCGGCTTCCGGCGCTATCTGATTGCGGATGAAGCAGATCGCCGAGCATGGGCAGTCGAATTCGCGCCTGGCGAGCAATTTGCTGAAACCCGGCGGGTGATGCATGGGGATGGGAGACAGGTATCAGGGACACTATCGGACGGCGGCGCTGCACGGTCGATGGGTGAGGGATATCCGGAGCCAACCCGGCCCGAACCCATCGATCCGTGCAGCGGCCGCATTTACGGACAGTCCAATTTCGCGCGCAAGACCTATGCGGCAGCCGTCGAAGCGATTCGGGAAATGATCGCTGCCGGCGATCTCTATCAAGTAAATCTCTCGCAGCAATTTCAGACGAGTAGCGCGCGCACCGCCGCGGAGATCTTCCGCGCCGCCCTTGAGCGCAATCCCGCACCGATGATGGCGCTCGTGAACGCCGGCGATTTTCAGATCATCTCCACATCGCCCGAACGGTTGGTTGCCAAGCGCGGCGACCGATTGATCAGTCGGCCGATCAAGGGGACGCGGCCGCGGGGTGGCACGCCTGAAGAAGACGCGGCGCTCCGAGAGGAGTTACTCACTCACCCTAAAGACAACGCCGAACTGGCGATGATTGTTGACTTGATCCGCAACGACCTGGGCCGTGTTGCCGCGCCGGGATCGGTGGTAGTGGAGGAACCCTGTGTGACCGAATCGTACGCGAATGTCCATCACCTCCTTGCCACGATCAGCGCCCGGGCACGAGCCGACGCTACCTGGCCATCAATCCTCCGTGCCGTGTTCCCCGGCGGATCGATCACCGGTTGCCCCAAGGTTCAAGCAATGCGCGTGATCGAGCAGATGGAGGGGGTGCGCCGTGGATTTTATTGCGGCAGCATCGGCTACATTTCCGCAAATGGCAACGGTGACTGGAACATCGCCATCAGGACGATTACCAAGATCGGCGACAAGGCCTTCTTCAACCTTGGCGGGGCTGTGGTCTACGACTCCGATCCTGCGGGCGAATACGAAGAGACGCTCCACAAAGGGCGCACCCTCTTTGAGATATTGCGATAAAAAAGGCCTGTCCATAATAGCCATTGTGCGACGTACACATCTCACACATCGGATGCGGCCTCGGCCGGGGTCGGTGGATTCGGGCCGCCGTCTCCTCGGCTTACGGGCCTCGTAGCGGCTTATCCTCGCTCGCCGCAGCTTAAGACCCATAGATGCGGCTCGCTGCGCATATCCCTCATCCCCCGCCCCGCCCTCGCCGCTTTCCGAGAAAATGTACCTCTGGTAGGCCATGCATTTGCGAGGGGGTTAAACCGACGACAATTTAGCTACTTAGCCATTTATGGGATGGTGATAGGTTTGCGCCAGGGGGCGCATACAGTCCTTTCTCTCAGTAGGGGCTTGCCGGGTAGACGAGTCGGCATTAGATCGGATTCATATGCTTTCGCAGAGCGCAGCCGGCGCAACCGTTGGTGTGCCTTTGCCAGTCTCGCGTGAAGGCGCGCACGATATAAACAGCCGCAAGGAGTGCAACTAGGATGGCGATCGTTTCTTGCATCTGATCATCCTCCAAGGGCTATTGCTATGTGATAAACCGCAAATGCGCCCGCATATGCCAATGCCGTCATATACCCGAACGTGAACCACGCCCATCCCCAGGAGTTGGTCTCGCGGCGGATCGTTGCCACCGTTGCGCCGCACTGGCAGCAGAGCGCGAAGAAGACCATGAGGGAGAGGGCAACCGGCAGGGTAAAGAGCGCTCTGCCGTCAGGCCACGTGGCCGTCTGCAGCGCAGCCCGAAGGCCCGGCGATGTCTCGCTCACTTCGGCGCCGACGTGAAAGATCGTCCCGAACGCGGCGACCACCACCTCACGAGCGGGAAAGGCGGCGATCGCTGCCATGGCGATTCGCCAATCCCATCCGAGCGGCGCAAAGGCCGGTTCCGCGAACCGGCCGATCCGGCCCAAGGCACTAGAATCTATTGCATGGGCCTGCGTTGCCTCATGAGGGAAGTAGGCCAGCGCCCATATCACGATCGTCATCGCCGCGATGATAGTGCCGGCACGCCGCACGAAGGCATGCACGCGGTCATATACGCGGAAGGCAACGAGGCGGAGCGAGGGCCTCTTATAGGAGGGGAGCTCCATTACGAAAGGCGCCGGTTGTCCGCGAAGCACGCTGCACTTAAGTCCCCAAATAACCGGTATCGCCACGCAGATTCCGACCAGATGCATCGCGAATAGGGTGAGCCCCCGCAGATCTATCCATCCTCCCAGATAGGCGGTCGGTGGGATGAAGGCCGCGATCAGCAGCGTGTACACCGGAAGGCGCGCCGAACAGCTCATAAGCGGCGCTGCCAGTATAGTAGCCAGCCGGTCACGCCGGTTGTCGATCGTGCGCGCGGCCATGATCCCCGGAACTGCGCAGGCAAAACTTGAGAGGAGAGGTATGAACGATTTCCCTGAGAGCCCGATCCTTGAGAGGAGCCGATCCATCAGGAACGCGGCGCGAGCCATGTAACCGCAATCCTCCAGGAGCGCGATGAAGCAGAAGAGGAGCGCGATCTGGGGGATAAAGACCAGCACGCTCCCCACCCCCTTAATCAGACCGTCCACTATAAGACTCTGCAGTGCCCCGGCGGGGAGGAGGGAGGTAACGTGTTTCCCCATCCACCCTAGTACGGTGTCGATCCCATCTTGAAGCGGGACCGCCCAGGTATAGATCGATTGAAAGACGATGGCCGTTATGGCCAGAAAGATACCGGTGCCGAGGATTTTGTGCGTTAAGACCGCGTCGATCCGGTCACTCACCGTTTTCCGCGCGGAGGTCATCTGTGTCATTGCCACATCGGTGACCTGCCGGATCCATTGATACCGTATTATCGCCTCCAACCCCGCTAGTGAGCCGTTTTCGGTTGCCTGTTGTCGCCATGCCGTCAACTGAACTCCGAATGCTGGGATCTTGTCGATCAGTCGCCTAGCGGCAAGGCCCTCCGTATCTATAAGGATCCGCTCTGCCTCTACCCTTTGAATGGACCGGCCCAGTTGCAGGGCCAGTGAGGCGAGCGCTCTCTGCAATCCCTGCAGGGCTCCTTCTACCCGCTCCGGGAACCTTGGGCCATCTACCGGCACGCGGCCATTGCATAGGTTGGCCAGCGCACGCCTGACCTCCACAATCCCTGTCCCGCGATGCGCGCAAGTCGGAATGACCGGGATCCCGAGACGCTCGCTTAGACGCGCGGCATCTACCGCCACACCTTTGGCCAGTGCGAGGTCCATCATGTTAAGCGCGATTACTATAGGGAGAGAGCACTCTATGAGCTGGGAGACTAGATAGAGGTTGCGCGGTAGATTGCTCGCATCGACTATTGCAAGTATCCCCTTTACCTGCGGGGCGCCTGCCTGCTGACCTAGGAGGGTGTCTACAGTGATCATCTCATCCGGTGAGATGGCGGCCAGGCTGTAGGTGCCCGGCAGGTCCACCAGATTTACCGCGGTACCGTCGATCTGCAACTCGCCTAGTTTTTGTTCTACTGTGACACCTGGATAATTAGCCACTCGCTGACGCAGACCGGTCAGTGCGTTAAAGAGAGTCGTCTTGCCTGTATTCGGGTTACCGATCAAGGCGATGGTCTGGCGCGGCGTTACCGGCATCTGCTCACCTCTACTAATGCCGCCTCGCGGCGTCGGAGCGAGAGATGGTAGCCGTGCAGACTGATCTCCAGCGGATCGCCCATTGGGGCATATCGGACCACGGTTAGATGCGCTCCCGGGACCATCCCCATCTCGGCCAGCCGTTGAGTCACGGCGCCTTCGCCCCGAAGGGTTAGGATCGTCACCTGTTCGCCTGGCGCAACGGCATCAAGCGTCGTTGTCGGAAGTAAGGCCACAAAGGATAGCTACTTTAGCGGCTTCATCCGCCCGTAGACAGAATCGTGAGCCCCCGATCTGTAAGAGCATGGGAGATCCACCCCTGACAATCCGCACCGATTCCCCAGTAGTCAGGCCTAGTTCCGCCAATCGGCCGGCACACCGGGAGGTCCCTGTATTATGTAGAACTACCCCTTCGTCACCGGAGCGGAGTTGGTTTAGCGGTCGGGCAACCATTCTGATTGGTAGGCATATCTAACAGATGAGCGGTATGTCAAGCAGAAAGAAGCAAATATTAACGCCATGAGTCCGCCCACCAACAGGTCGATCAAATAATGATGTTGAAGGTAGAGAGCCGCCCACCACATGGAGAGGCCGTAGACTATCAACGTAGTGCGAACGACCTTGCCGAGCGGGCGAGCGAAACGGTACATCAATACCGGCCAGCCGGCGTGCATCGACGGCATCGCCCCGAAGACTATGGCGCTCATCCCGTAAGTTTTGGCGAATAGGGGACGGCCTATGAGGGCGTCAATACGCACAAGCGCCCCGGGGTCGCCAGGCAGGAGCGGATCAGCTGGCAAGAACCGATAGGCATTTACATACCAGGGGGGGGCCGTGGGAAATGTAAGCTGTATGACCAAGGCAGCCAAGTTTACACCGCAGAAGGCCCAGGCAAATCGCCGCGCCGTTTGACCCTCCCGGTCCCTAAACCAGAGCGCTACGGCAAATACGATAGGGGCCCAGAAGTGGAGCAGATAGGTTACAGCGGCTACGACATCGGCCGTAGGCCAATGGTGTCGGCGGAAAAATTCATGCGGAAGCCCGCCGAATAGCGCCCTCTCCCACTCGTACAATATCTCCACATGCACCGGTAGCCGCCATTCGCGCGGCAGGAAGTGCATCGTGTCGTAGCAGAGGAGATAGATCAGCATCGGAAAAAAGGCCGTCAGGAAGGCGCGCGTCCGCCGGTTAATTGTGTAAAGGGCGATCAGGAGCATGGCCAACCCCGCGTGGGACAAATCCAGGCGGTGTCCTGCGACAATCCCGCAGAAGTAGGCGGCTACGAAGCCGATTGAGGCCCACTGATAGGGTCGAGTGACGGTTGCGCCCGATCTGTGCGGCATGAATGCACCATATCAGATGGAATGGGTCGTGCAAGGAGCCCAAAAATATTGTATGATGCGCCAATGGTGCTGGCGCCCCGCCAAGAACTCCTTCGGTTGGAGCGGCAACTCTATAGGCGAAACAAGGAACTGATCGACAATTCCGTCCTGATCCGCGAGCCTGGTTTTCGACGGTACGAGACACGCTACCGCCGGAAGGTGTCGCGCTATGCTTCAATTGTCTCGCAGGAGGAGATGGTCGACGCCGTGCGAGCGGCAGATCTAATCTACGTCGGCGATTATCATACCTGCAACCAGTCACAACGCTCCTTTTTGCGTATCCTGAAGGCGGTAGTGCCTACGTGTCCGCAACTTCTTATCGGCATGGAGCTTCTTCACCGCCGCTCGCAGCCTCTTGTAGAAGCCTTCCTTGCGGGCGAGCTCGCGGAGACCGCCTTCCTGCGCAAGGTGGGATTGCGGCGCCGGTGGGTCTTTGACCTCTGGGGCAACTTCAAGCCTGTCTTCGATTTTGCCCGCTACCATAAGATCCCCGTGGTCGGCATCGATGCGGCGCCGGCAGGGGCCTCACTCAAGGCGCGCGACCGGGCGGCGGGCCGCTGGATCGCTCAGCTGATTTGCCGCTATCCGAAACATAAATGTTTCATCTTCATCGGCGATCTTCATCTTGCGCCACAACACCTGCCGGCAGAGGTGGAGAGGTCTCTTGCCGCAATAGGGTTGAAGAAGCGACCGCTTCTCCTCTACCAAAACAGCGAGGCAATCTATTGGCGGCTGGCGGAGGAGGGGCTGGATCATCAGGTAGAGGTGGTCAAACTCGACGAGCAGAGTTTTTGCAGGATGCACGCCCCGCCGGTGATCTGTCAGCAATCTTATCTTAACTGGCTGGAGCACGAGGAGGGGGAAATCGATTACGCCGATGCCAAGCATCAATTTCTGGAGCTGGTTGACCGGATAACCGCGTTTTTGGAATTGACGCTTGGCCCCGAGAAGGAGCAGGTGGAGGTCTATACATGCGGCGACTTGAGCTTCCTAAAGGTGCTTCGCGAGGATGGGGTCTTCAGCCCGCATGAGGTGAAGCTGATCCGCCGACAGATCCTTGCCTCTGAGAGCTACTACATCGCCAAACGGCGCATGGTCTACCTGGCCAATCTATCGCTTAATCACGCAGCCGAAGAGGCGGCCCATTTCATCAAGCACTGTGTGGCAGGTGCTGAAGAGCCGCGCGAACTGGTGGATGCATTTTACGCCAATGTCCTACACGAGGGGCTGGGTTTTTTCGGATCCAAACTGATCAATCCTAAGCGAAAATGCCTGCATGAGAGGGAGCTTAACAACCTGCGGGCCTACTTTGAAACGATTCGCGTCCCCACGGAGAGACGACTGGAATACGAAACGGCCCGTCTAGTGATGGAATACAAGCGGTTCGAGCGGGCGGGAAAGCCGCTCAAATATCAGGCGATATTTCGCCAGCGACCGGACATCTTTTTCGCTGTGACGCACGCCATCGGATATATGCTGGGCGACAGGCTCTACTACGGAATGTTGGAGGAGCGGATCACTAAAGAAGCTATCCGGGAGATCTTCCTCCAGCCGTGGCGGCGTGAGGGGGAGACGGTAGCGGTCTATCTGCAACTCTGGAAGCAACTCCGCGGCGTTAAGATTCCGAAGAGGATGTGATGGTCCCATCACTACAGCCAGTTTTCGACCGACAGGTCGGGAATCAGGGCAAAATGGCGGGTGTTTCCGGTAATCACCGTCATCTTGCAGGTAAGGGCAATGGCGCCAATGCGGAGATCGGCTTCCGGCACCGTGGTCCCACGTTGTTCAAGGTGCGCACGGATACGCCCGTATGTGCAGGCGCTTGCGTAATCAAATGGTAGGATCTGTGCCGTGTTGATCTTTGCTGAGAACCTCCGTATAAGGGCATCCGCATCGGGCCGCCGGCAGGCGCCGTAGATGAGTTCACCGATCGTAATGGCCGTTGTATACTGTTGGTCAGGCGGGGTCTCTGCAAGATGGCGGATCAGGTTGGGGGATGGCGCTCGTTTTAAGAGATTGCTGATAATATCGGTGTCGAGGACGTACATTTACTCGTCATCCAACGAAGGTACTGATCGAGCGATTTCTTGTTCGCGCTGGCGATAGATTTCTTTGGTGACCTCATCTAGATCCTCAAAATCTTCCCAGAGACCAATAAATGGTAAGAAGCCCCTGACTCTTTTGTTGCGAACCGGTTCCCTCATTTCCGTTGCCGGAATGAGCCCAACGACCGGCTTCCCATGTCGAGAAATTACATATCGGCGATGGTGATAGACGACCTCATTCACGATCTCCGAAAATCGCCGCTTTGCATCAGCTATATTTACCGAGTACTTAGCCATAGTTTTATTACTTAGGTCATTATGACATAATAAACTAAATATACAAGCCAATTTTAGGATCTGCCCAGCTTTGTACTGAATGTCCGAGGGTTTCTGATTACCGGTAGTACTCGATCCCTAAGTGGGTGATCTGTTCTTCACCCATCAGGTAGCGGAGGTTGTTGAGGAGCTTCATCTCTTGGTTGAAGAGGTTGTGCTCCGGGTAGAGACCGGGGCCAACCATCGGGGATTTGAAGTAGAACGAGAGCCATTCCTGGATCCCTTTCAGCTTCGCGCGTTTGGCCAGATCCATGAAGAGGGCCAGATCGAGGACCAATGGGGCAGCCAGGATGCTATCCCGGCAGAGGAAATCGATCTTGATCTGCATCGGGTAGCCGAGCCAGCCGAAGATATCGAGATTGTCCCACCCCTCCTTGTTGTCGCCGCGTGGAGGGTAGTAGTTAATCCGCACCTTATGATAGACGTTACCGTAGAGTTCCGGGTGCAATTCCGGTTGCAAGATCGTCTCCAGCACCGAGAGCTTGCTCTCCTCCTTGGTCCGGAAAGACATGGGGTCGTCCAGAACTTCGCCGTCGCGGTTCCCCAGGATGTTGGTGGAAAACCAGCCGCTCAGGCCCAGCAGGCGGGCTTTCAGGCCGGGAGCGAGGATCGTC
>JACPFG010000028.1:4924-7352 GCA_016183125.1 Deltaproteobacteria bacterium | reverse complement strand
CAAAAATGCTCAACACCATTCAGGTCCTGATCGACTCGAAAACTCCCCATCGATTCCTTCTCACAGGGTCCAGCGCCCGCAAACTGAAACGGGGTGGCGCTAATCTGTTGCCGGGTCGTGTGATCCTGGAGTATATGGATCCGCTCACCGTCGCCGAGCTTGGTCCGCAGTTTGATCTTGAGCGGGCGCTACAACTCGGAACGCTCCCCGGGATTTATTGCGATCGGGACGCGGGCCCTGACATCCTGGATACGTACGCCACCGTCTATTTGCGGGAAGAGATTCAGGCGGAGGCGCTGACGCGGGAGGTGGGAAGTTATTCGCGGTTTCTCGATGTTGCAGCGGTGGCGAGCGGCCAATGGATTAATTATTCCAAGTTCTCCAGCGATACAGAGATCCCGAAAGAGACGGTGCGCCGGTTTTTTTCCATTTTGGAGGATACGCTGATTGCCTTTCGGATCCCGGCCTTTCAGCCGAAAGGTTACCGGCGGCGTGTGAGTCAGCGGGATCGCTTTGTCCTGTTCGATGTCGGGGTACGGAACGCCTTATTGGGCCTGTATACCCATCCGATTGCGCCGACGGAACGGGGCTTATTATTTGAACAATGGGTACTCCTGCAGTGTATCTATTTTCAACGTGCCTGGAGGAAGCCATGGCGGATCAGCACCTATCGCACCGATGCCGGAACGGAGGTCGACATCATTATCGATATCGGCGCACTGATCCTTGCGGTGGAGTGTAAATCCGGGACCCGCGTGGCGGAACGGGACATCAAAGGACTACGGGCATTTCAAGCAGGGGGAGGTCGACGCGTCTTCCGCTACGTGGTGTATACCGGCGCAACCCGTCAACTATGGCCGGATGGAGTGACCGTCATTCCCTATCAGGAATTTTTGGTTGATGAATTAGGCGGTTTGTAGATTGATACGACATGATGACGCGAGGAAAACAGATAACGGCCCTGGCAGCGCGCCAGATCCTCGATTCGCGCGGCCAACCGACTCTGGAGGCGGAGGTGGTTTGCGGCAAGGATATTTGCGGCCGGGCGGCGGTGCCGTCTGGGGCCTCGACCGGTATTCATGAAGCACATGAGCTTCGCGATACAACTAGCTGTAAATTCAATGGAAAAAGCGTTGAAACAGCCGTGGCCAATGTGGCAAGAGAGATCGGGCCGGCCCTGCGGGGGATGGGGGTCACAGATCAGGAGGCGATCGACAAGAGGCTCTGCGAGCTGGATGGGACGCCTAACAAGGGCCGTCTAGGGGCAAACGCCATCCTGGCCGTCTCGCTGGCCTGCGCCAAGGCAGCGGCAAGGGCCCGCGGGTTGCCGCTCTTTAGGTATCTGCACGAACTGTACGGACAGGGAACGGTGAGGCTCCCCGTCCGGGGGTGTTGCGAAGGCGCGGCCTTGCCACCGGTGTTGGAGACGAGGGGGGATTTGCACCTAATCTCCCATCCAATCAGGCCGCGATCGAGTTGATCGTAGAGGCGACAGAACAGGCCGGGTATCGGCCGGGCCACGATGTCGCCTACGCCATCGACGCGGCCGCCTCCAGTTTTTATCGCGATGGTAGATACCGGCTGGCATCAGAGCCGCCTGCCGACAAGTCGGCAACTGAGTTGATTGGCTGGTACGAGGGATTGGTGCGCCGCTTCCCAGTCGTCTCGATCGAGGATGGCCTGGCGGAGGACGACTGGGAGGGTTGGGCGGCCATGACAAATGCGCTCGGCGGGAAGGCCCAGCTAGTTGGGGACGATATCTTCGCAACCAACCCCGCGCGTCTTAAGGAAGGGGTCTCTCGGCGGATCGCCAATGCTATCCTTATCAAATTAAATCAAATTGGAACGCTCACCGAGACGCTGGCTACAATGCGGCTGGCCGAACAGGCAGGCTATAAATGCATCATCTCGCACCGATCCGGCGAGACCGAAGACACCACTATCGCCGATCTTGCCGTCGGGACGGGGGCCGGCCAGATAAAGACCGGCAGCCCATGCCGGACCGACCGGGTTGCGAAGTACAACCAGCTCTTGCGGATCGAGGAGGCGATGGGGGAAGCGGCCTCGTATCCCGGTCGAGCGATCTTCTCTTTTTAATATGCCAAAGCCGAGCGATGTTACGATCGCGCCGATGGATACAGACGACCTCCCGGCCGTGCTTGCCATCGAGACTGCGGCGTTTCCCAGCCCATGGACCGAGCGGATGTTTCTAGAATCGATCCGCTCCGAGCACGGGATGGGATGGGTTGCGCGAGCGAGTGACCGAATCGTCGGCTATATCGTTTTTGCCGTCTGCGCAGACGAATGCGATCTTTTAAATATCGCGGTGGCGCCGGCCAGCCGTCGGCGGGGGATCGCTCGCTCTCTCATGCTGGCAATGATCGCGGAGGCAAAGTGTCGCGGTGCGCGGGTTGTCTATCTCGACGTG
>JACPFG010000028.1:0-4899 GCA_016183125.1 Deltaproteobacteria bacterium | reverse complement strand
GAATGCCGCCGCCCAGGCCCTTTACGGCGCATTCGGTTTTTGCCCGGTCGGCCGGAGGAGACGATACTATCGACATGAAGGTGAAGATGCCCTCGTCATGGCCCTTGGCCTCTCAGATTGACACAGGATGGCATTAGGAATACGATAAGAATCAGTCCCTTATGTTACACACCGATTGCCTGGTCCTGAATCGCTCCTATTTCCCGATCCACGTAACCACCGTGCGGCGGGCCTTCTGCATGCTCTATCAGGGGATCGTCAAGGCGGTTAACGAGGAATACGAGACCTACACGTTCGATGACTGGGCGGAGCTGGCGGCCGAGGCGCATCACGATACGGTAGGCGTGGTCGGGCGGGTCATTCGCGTGCCGCGTGTGGTCCTGCTCGTCGCGTTCGACAGGCTGCCCAAAAGGGGGATCAGATTTTCCCGGATCAATATCCTCCTGCGAGATCGGCATCGGTGCCAATATTGCGGCCGGCAGCTGCCGCGGATTGATCTTAATCTCGATCACGTGACACCGCGCAGTCTCGGCGGGCTGACGACGTGGGAAAATGTCGTGACCAGCTGCCACACGTGCAATCTTCGGAAGGGCGGGCGCTCGCCCGAGGCCGCGGGGATGCAGCTTATCCGCAAGCCGTTCCGTCCATCCTCTGTGCCGTTCGTGGACCTATCGCTCAAACGGTTGCGCTACGCCGAGTGGAAACCCTATCTGAACGTCGTCGATTTCAGCTACTGGAATGTGGAATTACTCCCTTGAGGGTCGTCGTCCCAGCCGATTCGGAAGGTTTGCGCCTGGATCGATTCCTCGCAAACGCGTTGCCGTCAGTGACGCGCGCACAGGTGCAGCGCTGGATAACCGATGGCTGCGTCCGGAGGGGAGAGGTCGTCTCCTGCAAACCGGCCCAGGCCGTTCGCGCGGGCGAGTCGATCGAGGTGACGCCGCCGCTGCCGCGACCGATAGCGCTTTTGCCGGAAGAGATTCCGCTCGATATCCTGCATGAAGATTCCGCCCTGATCGTTGTGAACAAACCGGCGGGGATGGTTGTCCATCCCGGAGCCGGTCGCAGCAGCGGGACGCTGGTTAATGCATTGCTCGCCCATTGCTCGGATCTGACAGGTGTGGGTGACAGGTTGCGGCCTGGAATTGTCCATCGGCTGGACAAAGGGACCTCAGGCGTGATGGTGGTTGCCAAGACCCATGCCGCGCACGCCGCCTTAATCCGGCAATTTGAGGCCAGGACCGTCGAGAAGGTTTACCTTGCCATTGTGCTCGGCCGGATTGCCCCCACTGGCCGGATGGCAGCCCCGATCGGTCGACATCCAAGCGACCGGAAAAAGATGTCGGTCGCCGCGCGCCGAGGCCGGGAGGCGTTGACGACCTGGCAGGTGCGCGAGTCCTTCGGACAGGAGGCTGCCCTGCTGGAGGTCAGGTTGGGGACCGGGCGAACGCACCAGGTGCGCGTCCATCTGGCGGCGAAGGGACATCCGTTGGTGGGCGATCCGACTTACGGAGGAACGGGAGGGCTGCGTCGTCTTCCGGCGCCGTGGCGGGAGAGACTGGCAACGTTTTCCCGTCCGGCCCTGCATGCATGGAGACTTGGGTTTATTCATCCGGCCACCGGCGCCGAGCAACGTTTCGAGGCCCCGCTGCCTGACGACATGCGGTCTTTGATCGATACCTGTCGGGGGCTTTCTAAATGGAGCGCATAGCTCTGGATCAACTTGCCTGGTACGAATCGACCCTTTTGCGCATGGACGGCGTCGTTCACGGTTTCGGCACAAAGGGGACGTCAATTGAGGCGGTGGCCGCGGCGCTCGGTTTTTCCCATGAACGAATCGCACGTCTTCATCAGGTACACGGTGCGACAGTTCACTCTCTTAAAACGGTCCCCACAGGGCTGCTTACGGGCGATGCACTCCTAACGGTCGTCCCAGATCTAGTCCTGCAGGTAAAAACCGCCGACTGCCTACCTATACTATTACAGGGGCTCGCGCCCCTTTCATCGGGGGCTCTGCCCCAGCGAGCTCGGTTGCGCCTTCGGCGCTTTGGTTGCCACGCGCTCGGTGCGTCCGACCTCCACTGGAGATCGGCTCCACCTCGCGCCCCCCGAAATCATGCGCGCTCGGACTGGCAAAGCCTCCGCCGAAGGCGGATCCGCCTCTGGCGGAAGTTCCTCGCACGCCACCACTTTCCTCAACGCCGCACGCGCGGCTGTCTGGAAGAATGCGCAGAGTGGTCCCTGCTGGTCGGCGCGATCCACGCAGGCTGGCGCGGGCTTGCAGCGGGCGTAATCACGGCTGCACTTCGAGAGGCGAGGGGACAGTATGGCGTGGCGCCGGGGTCAATTCGTTGCGCAATCGGTCCGTCGATGGGGCCCAACTGTTATGAGGTCGGTCATGAGGTGATCGAGGCCTTGACCGAGGCCGGTCACGACCCGAAACTAATAGCGCGCAAGGGCGAGCGAGATCGGTGGTGGCTTAATCTGGCTTCCTGTGCGAGAGCGGAGTTGATCCGCGGAGGAGTTGCGCCCGATAGGATAGACGTGTCTCCCAACTGCACGCACTGCTCTGCCGAGGAGTTTCATTCCTATCGGCGTACGCGCGAACGATCGGGCCGACAGTATTCGTTTATCGCGCTGCGCGCTTCTGTTGATTGAGTTCCAGGTATTTTTTCCGGGCGGCGTCGTTGTCCAGATCCTCCGGCCCGCCGCTATTAAACGGCACTGGGCCGCGCAGTTCCGGCAGGGCGCTCACACTAATCTTGACCTTTGGGGCTGGGGCCGGCCGCCTCCGGACCTTTTTTACTACCGACGACGACGCCGGTTCCGGTTCTCTCAGCTCCACTGTTACGGTTTCGGTGTTAACTTCCGGTGGTGGCTCGGCCCGCTCGGGCAACTCAACTGTAGCTGTGGCAGACGGCTCTACCGGTGCCGGTTCAGCAACTGTTTCCGGCGCAGTCTGGGAGACTGGCGCCTCTTCGGCTGTCGGGAGTTGCGTGGGCGCAGGCGATGCTACGGTTTCGGGTAATGTCGGAACTGGTAACACCTGCGTTGTGCGGCCCGCATGGTAGGCGGCATAGATAAGACCCAATACGACGACGCAAACGGCCATGTTGATCGCGCGATGCCAGAGGTTATCGCCGCGGCGCTGCCACGCTGCCGCGAGCGCGTCTAGCAGATCGACCGCCTCGTGCCCTGCAATTTCGTTAGACTCTTGCCACCGCGGCGTCCTGGCAGCGCCGGATTTTTTATGACTCCTGCTGCGCGATACCTGGCGGGAGGATGTCGAGGCCTTGACGGCTTCCACGGGCAACCTCTCCGTTACGGTCTCTCGTGGCGCCACCGTCGCAGGCGAAACCCCTTCTGTGGCCTCAGTAGGGATCAGTGGCGGCGGAGCCGGTTCACCCGCCAGCTCTTGGTAGATGGTGGTTTGCGTGCTTTCGGTGTCTTGCGGTGTATCGGCCATGGGGCAAACTATAGGAATGGCCCTGCTTGGTCGTCAAGCGCAATTTTACACGACGTCCGAATCGCCCGATTGCCTTTTTCGTGTGGTATGGTACGGGGACGGTATGGGGGGAGAAATTTTTATGTGGCGGTTTCGTTGGCCAGGGAGGTTGTTTTGGCTGCTTACAGTGGCGGCGGGGTGGTGCGCCGTCGCAACGGGCGAGCCGGCAAAGGGTCCGATCGTACATAAGTTAACCATCGCCGATCAGATCATTACGCCGACCGTCGCGGAATATGTCACGCGGGCGATTGGTTGCTCACGGCCACGCAAGAAATCGTGCGGGCCGAACTCAATGCCAAGGTGCCGATCATCGTCTACGTCTCACCCAAAGGGGCGCGGGCGGCCTCGGCGGGTGTGTTTGTCACGATGGCCGCTCATGTGGCGGCGATGGCTCCATCTACACGGATCGGGGCGGCGCATCCGGTGACGATCGGCGGTGAGGGGGAGGGGCCGGGGTGGAAATGGCCGAAGCGGGAAAAGGAGAGCGCGGAAGGAAAGGGGAAAAAGAAGGAGAGAAAGGAAACGCTGGCCGACAAAAAGGAATCGTTGGGTGCCGAGGCGATGAGTGCAAAGATCATGCAAGACACGATCGCCTGGGTGTCAGGGATTGCTTCGGCGCGGAAACGCAATATCGAGTGGGCCGTCCAGTCGGTGAAGGAGAGCCGCTCGTCTACCGCAGAGGAGGCCAACGCGATCGGGGTGATCGATCTGATCGTCGAATCCCCCGAGGCCCTCTTGCAGGCCGTCGATGGACGGACGATCACCCTTCCTTCCGGGCCCGTTATCCTGGCGACAAAGGGGGCCACGACGCAGTCGATTCCGATGACCTGGCGCCAGCAATTGCTTCAGGTCTTGAGCAATCCGAATATAGCCTACATTTTGATGATCTTGGGGTTCTACGGATTGCTCTTCGAAATTACGCACCCTGGGAGTTGGATCCCCGGGATCGCCGGGGCGATCTGTTTGATCCTTGCCTTTTATGCATTGCAGACGCTTCCCACAAACTACGCGGGGCTGGCGCTCATTCTCCTGGCCGTCGCCCTCCTGATCGCGGAGATCAAAATCACCTCGTACGGATTTTTGACTATCGCGGCGTTAGTTGCCCTCTTCTTGGGGTCGCTCATGCTCGTCCATTCTCCGGCGGAGTTCATGCGCGTCTCGCTCAAGGTGATACTGCCGGTGGTGGCTGCCACCGGCGGAGAGCGGCCCCTGTGCGTTACCGTCCCGGGCCGTCTGCCGCGCGCTGAGCAGATCGCGCTGGCCCAGGCCCTGCAGGCGGCGGGTGCCGATCTGCTGCAGACCGAGGGAGTGCTGGGCCCTCGCCCCGAGGGGGTCGCCGGCGCCATCCTCCATTTGCTCGAGGCGCTTGCCAACACGACCGCCGTCCGGCAGGC
>JACPFG010000036.1 GCA_016183125.1 Deltaproteobacteria bacterium | reverse complement strand
TTGAGAAAGACCAACCTTGTTGCCGAGGACAACTTTGCTACAGTGGCGGCGTTACTCAAAGAGTTTTTGGCTCCCGTTGTCACGATGATCGCCGGGGGCAAACCATTCACCAAGGTATGGGACCCCCAAAAATTCCAATGGGTGTGAAGAAACCCGAAATCTACGTCAGCACCGATGTCGAAGCCGATGGGCCGATTCCAGGAATGAACTCCATGTTGAGTTTCGGATCGGCGGCTTATCTGGCAGACAAGAAACTGATCGGCACCTTCACCGCCAATCTGGAAACCCTTCCCGGTGCGACTGCCAATCCTAAAACGATGGAGTGGTGGAAGGGGCAACCGGAGGCATGGAAGGCCTGTCGTGAGAATCTTCAATCGCCGGAGAAAGCGATGAGATATTACTTGGCGTGGGTGAAAGGGCTGCCGGGCACTCCGGTTTTTGTCGGCTACCCGGCGACATTCGATTTCATGTTTGTCTATTGGTACTTGGTTCGTTTTGTCGGCGAGAGCCCCTTTTCCTTTTCAGCCATCGACATAAAAACATTTGCAATGGCTATGCTCAAGACTAACTATCGGAAAACCGTAAAAAAAAATATGCCAGTGCACTGGTTCGATGCAAACCCACACGCTCACCGGGCCTTGGACGATGCGATCGAACAGGGGGCGTTGTTTTGCAATATGTTGGCGGAGTTGAAAAAGGAGTTGCCTCCATCGGAGCTTCACACTAAAAATAGATAAAAGCTGGATTAATGGGGCAGTAGCTCAGCTGGGAGAGCGCCACGTTCGCAACGTGGAGGTCGGCGGTTCGATCCCGCTCTGCTCCACCAAACCGAAAAATTTATTAAAGTTGAATTACGGAATCGTCAGGCATGGCGCGGCTTGCGGGGAAGATTGCCTGCGCACGGCACTGTGCGTCACTACGGTCATTAGCAGTTGTGTAGGTGTTTGCGTCGAAGTGGATGAGGGCTAGTTGGCCTATCTTGGCGTCTCTAGCCACCGTGGCAGCGTCTTCCGGGGCCAGATGCGGCCACTGGGGGTTCTGATTGGGCCGCCGCCAGGAACATTCGGTGATGAGAAGATCGGCTCGGTTAGCAAGGGATCGCAGGCCGTCACAGACGCCGGTGTCGGTGCAATAGGTCACCGTTTTCCCCTCCAGTGCAAACCGATATCCGAGACAGGGATCTGAATGGACCAGGAACCGGCATGTGAATAGAACCGGCAGCTGGTGATCCCCCTCATTGCACTCATGAATCGCAACCTTCATCTGCAGCTTGTCCATGGGTGCGGTCCATGGGCTGGCCAGCAATGCTCGTAAGTGATCCTTCGTCCCAGGTTGGCCGTAGATAGCTATCCCCTGTGGGAAATGGAATTTTGGCAGGAGATGAAGCCCGAATGTATGATCCAGGTGAAAGTGGCTCAGAAACAGTGCTATCGGCTTGGATGAGTCGGTGATGATCCGGTCGATCTTGCGAAGACCGTTTCCTGCATCGCAGATAATATATCCCTCGGCCGCCTCGATCAGGACGCAGGGCGTTTCGCCGGTAGAAGAGTTAAACCACCCATTGGTCCCAAGAAAATGAACCTTCATGGAAGATCTATGATATACTAAATAAGTCGTGATGTCTGCAACTCCCGATTGGCTCCGCAGTTTTCGGCAACCGAACTATCGGCGATACTTTATCGGACAGTCTGTCTCGATGGTCGGAACGTTTATGCAGTTTGCCGCCATCCCGTGGGTGGTCTGGGAACTGACCCATTCCGCTCGGTGGCTAGGGGCGGCTAACTTTCTGCATCAGATCCCCTTTCTTGTGCTCGGTCTGGTCGGCGGGGCGATTGCCGACCGTTGTTCAAGGCGGGGCCTCATTGCGGTGATGCAGTGTCTGGCATTGCTGCAGGCTACCTCGCTTGCCTTTCTGGCTACCACTGGGATGCTGACACTGCCGCCGCTTGTCGCGCTAGTGCTGCTTGGCGGTACGATTAACGCAATCGATTTTCCTGCACGCCAGGCCTTCACGATGGACCTGGTCGGACCGGAAGACCTGCCAAATGCGATCGCGCTAAATGCCACGCTTGTCCACACAATGCGGGTACTTGGTCCCGTGGTCGCCGGGATAGTGCTGGCCGCCGGCGGGGCTGGGTACTGTTTTACAGTGAATGCTGCGACCTATGTCGGCATCCTGGCGGCGCTAAAGCTAATCGATCGGGCGGTTCTGTATAGGCAAACTACCAATTCTCAGCATCTGGCACATGCCGTGCGGGCCGGCTTCCGTATCGTTTGGCAGTCTACCGAACTGCGCCGACCGCTTTGCATGGTGGCCTGCTGTTCGTTTGCAGGTGGGTGCTATCTAGCGTTTCTTCCCTACTTTGCCGATCATATCTTTCACGGCGGCCCTCGGCTCTTGGGTTTTCTGTTCGGGACAAGCGCGTTGGGTGCCCTGACCGGAGCGACGCTTCTTGCGAGGGCTCGCCGCCCGCAGCTTGAGCGCTGGTTGGTCAGGGCCGGTGTCCTGCTGGCGCTATCTCTTATTACCTTCGTGCAGACCAGATGTTTGGCGCTGGCCCTGCCGATGTTGTTTGGGGTCGGATGCGGATTTGTCCTCCTGGTCTCCGGGACAAATACGCTGGTGCAACTGCGCGCACCCGCCGAGGCCCGCGGGCGGGTGGTTAGCTACTTAACGACCGCTTTTTTCGGACTAACCCCCCTGGGGAGCCTTGCAGCCGGATATGCAAAGCGCCGTGCGTCGGACAGCCATCGCCGCCCTGATCCGACAACATGGAAGGCAATATCGATCCGACATCTCCACGGGGGTGAATGCCTGCGCCCGCGTATGGGTGTTGCACCGTGAGGGCCAAGCAGCCTTCGCCGACTTTTGCCTTGCGCACTATGTGCCCCCTGGCCCTAAGAAGGAGGCGTTGTTGCGAAGGCTCGATCATCTCTGGGGGGAGATCCAGGGCGGAGTCACGATGTTTACCAAGTGCGCTAGGGTCGGGCTCGATCTGGAAGAGCGGGAGATTACGCCAACGGAGCAGCTCTTGGGGGCCTTTACCACAGGGAGCCATCTAGAGGAGGACTACCGCGCATTCCGGATTGCGCCCCTAGTACAGCTAAATTTCGGCACGATCCGCCGCGATATCCCCGCCACGCGGGCAGGCTGGGCAGCCAGGCGCCTGGCTAAATGGGGCCGCACAGCGGTGCCGGCACGGTTGACCGCTGCCGCCCATAAGGTCGAAAGCGAAGTTGATGCCTTCATCACCGGATACAATCTGCATCTGGACCGGATCTCATTTCTAGATCCTACCGTACGATTTCCCGACGGCACGCGACTTATCTCCCACTGGGGTCTGCGTGATTGCCTCAGCGCCTGCTATGGGGAGTCAGGCGGGCTCGCAAAACAGCGCGCCATCATGGGTCTGCTAAGGCAGGTGGTCGATGGCAAGGTGCCGGAGACGATGATCGACAATCCTGCCGCCTCCTGGGACCAGGCGAGCGGAACGATAACAGTAGATGGCGTTGCCAGGCGCGCGCGTGGTCATGGCTCGCTCAGGATGCGGCAATTTAGGTCGCTCTTTCATGCGCGCCGGGCGATCGATCCGTATAGGTGGGAGGGTAATTTTCTCACGGAGACCTTTGAAGAAGAGAGAGAACTTCCGGAGGTTCGGGTCCGCGCCCTTTTAACCGCTATCCTCAGGGCCCCAGTGGCAGCGCGCGTCGGAAATGTTCTTGCAAATCTATTAGGAAGGGCACTTGAACCGTTCGACATCTACTGTCGTCGGTTTGCGGCCGGCGCGTCCGCGCCCCTGTCCAATTTGATGGTTGCTAAGCGATATCCGGATGCCGCCTCGTTACAGCGGGCCCTGCCGGACATCTTATCGCGACTCGGATTCGCTAAGGAGCTGGCCGGCTGGATCTCCGGAAAGATCAGGGTAGAGGCCTCTCGCAGCGCAGGCCATGCGTGGCCGCCGGGCGCCCATTACGACATCCAATTATTGCGGGTTCGGCTCTCGCCGAGCGGTGTGACGTATCGGGAGTTCGTCACGTTCATGCATGAGCTTGGACACTGCGTAGAGGGGGTTTTGAGCAGCTACCGGATGGACTACCGCGTCCTATGGGGCGTGCCTAATTCGGCGATAAGCGAGGCCTTCGCATTTATATTCCAGGACCGCGCGGCCTTTGCGCTGGGTGAAGAGGATAAACCGGCTACGCCGGAGACGGCGCTCCAGCATTTCTGGGACGCATTCGAGATAGCCGGCTCGGCCCTGGTGGAACTCGATTTTGTCCACTGGTGTTATCGTCACAAAGGTGCCGGCGCGGCCCAGATGCAGTGCGCGTTGCGTGCTATCGCCGATAGGATCTGGGCGAAGCACTATGCCCGCATCCTGGGCCGGGATGGCCACGGGCTGCTGGCCGTATATTCGCATATGCTCTGGTGCGAGCTCTATCTTTCCAATTATCCTATAGGCCTTATCTGCGCCCATCAGTTGCGCCACTTCCTTAATGATAAATCTTTAGGCGGCGAGTTGCCGCGAATCTGCGCAGTCGGCAAGATCTACCCAGATGCCTGGATGCGCGAGGCGCTGGGCAGGCCGATCGATGCTGCCCCGCTCATTGCCGATGCCACCAGCGCCTTAGAAGTCGTTTCAAAACCTCGCTTCCGGGCGGCTCCCTTAGCTGGTCTCAACTAAGGAAAATCCAGTGGACCAAGAAATAGATGGGGAAGAGGACCATCACAGCATATCGCATATAGCCCAAAAATGAGGGGGTGTGGAAGCCTGCGTGATCGGCAATGGCCTTCACCATGAAGTTGGGCCCGTTGCCTATATATGTGTTTGCCCCCATTAGGACGGCGCCGACACTTATCGCGCGCAGCAGCGCCTCCGGCACGCCCACCAGATCGGCCGGCAGGTTAAGTCCCTGAGCCACCGCAAGAAAGGTCAGATAAGTAGGTGCGTTGTCGAGCAAACTAGAGAGGATGCCGGTTGTCCAGAAAAAGTGCCACGGCTTGGAAAGTCCGAAAGCAGGAGCGTTCGCGCGCAATAGTTCCAGTGCCGGGACCATCGTTATAAAGATGCCGGCAAAGAGGATGGCGACCTCCACAATGGGACCCCAGGTGAAACGATTGAGTCGCCTGGCGACATTCGGACCGAGACGCAGCGAGGCTGCTGCCATTGCGATCATCAACAGCTCGCGGCCAGGACTTGGTAGAAAGACTGCGGCTAGCACGCCTGCCAGGAAGAGCAGATTGATCCCTCCTTCAAACCGCAGCGGTCTAATTCTTGCGCGATCCAGCGCCAATGCCTGTGGACCCTCTCTTGCATAAGCGATTCTATCCCAACAGTAAAAGGCGACAAGGAGCGCGCCAGTGGCTACCGCCCAGATCGGGAAGAGGGTGATCGTCCAGAAAAAGGGGACGCCTCGCAAATAGCCAAGGAATAGCGGCGGATCGCCCAGCGGGGTGAGCATGCCGCCGCAATTGCTGACGATGAAGATGAAAAAGACCGGGAGATGTCGTGTGTGCTGGCGTTCGGAGTTGGTACGTAGAAACGAACGGATAAGGACCATGCTTGCCCCGGTAGTTCCGATCAGGTTGGCGAGCAGCGCACCCACGGCCAGAAAGGCCGTGTTAACGGCAGGAGTGGCGCGCAGATCGCCTGTCACCGCGATGTCTCCTGAGATCACGAAGAGGGAACCGAGCAGGCAGATAAACGATGCGTAATCGAGCGCAGTGTGCCTTAGCGCCGCCGGATCGTCTACCAGCAGCCAACAGAGGATCGGCAGCGCGCAGCTAAAGGTGACCAAGGCCTTAGAGCGGTTGCTCTCCCAAATGTGCGGCGCCAACAGGGGAGAGCAGGCGATGGCGATCAGGAGCAGCACGAAGGGGATGACGGTCCAGTAGGGTATCGGCATCGTCAGGTCGCTTGCCGGTCAGAATCGGAATCGCATCCCAAGGTCGAGTACTACGCCGTGCATGACAATACGCGAGGCCTCAAATGCGGTCGGCTGGCGTCGCCCTATATCGATGGCATAAGTTGTCGTGAACATGCCGCCGACCTTATCCGTGAACCAGACGTTGAGCCCGGCACGCGGGGCCAGACCCAGCGCGTTTATAGTCCGTGCCCGCGCAAAGCCGACTCCGAATCCGAGATATGGATCGAGTCGTTTCTCGGTAGGGAGGAAGTGGGCGTCGGCCACCAGATCGGTACGGAACCAGTGAGTTCCTTCCTTTAAGAAGCGATGGTATCCGAACCTAAGGCCGCCCCCGACCCACCGGCCGGCCCGCACATATCCCTCGGCGCCTGCGCCGGGATTTCTGTTGCCTACCGTCCCCTTAGTAGTCAGGGCATATGAACCGAATACACCACCGCCCGGTTCCAGATCTATAGCGCCGCTGGCGGTCGGGATAGCAATGATGACAACTATCAGCCAGCCGGTGCGGCGCAGACGGTTTCGTTTGACACGGCAACTATTCATCCGGTCACCAGGTTACCGCGGGAATCTAACGTGTTCCGCTGCGTATGCCAATCGCTTTTTCTTTGAGCTCCCTTTCCCTATGGGTAGCATTAAACTGGCGGGTCCATTTTTACCGCCCGGATCGAAAAATTGAAAAAAGTTCCTACTGGCAGAGTGGTTACCCAAGATGCCACATAGTTTTCAGTGGAGTCCCACCCAGCTTTCCCACCTTTTTAAAACCACACATTCTAAAAAACAGTAATAATATCAAATTATTATACTATGGCATGGAAGTTGCCATTACTCCGAGCAAGAAGCCAACGGATCGGCAACCAAGGGGGAGATATATGAAAGCTGCATTTATAGTGCGTTACATGCGAGGCGGGCTTTGTGCCGTCTCGTTCCTTGCCTTAGCCGTCTATTTCGGCTGCGGGGGGAGTAGCGGGGGAGATGCAGGTCGGTCGGCCAGTTCTGCCAGCATCTCGGTGGTCAAATCGATCGGTCAGGCGGTCGGCGACGATTCGATGGCCGGTTGCCAAGAAAACCAGTTAAAGGAAGAGGCGATTCGAATCAGCAAGGAGGTTGCGATCTTTCAGTGTTACATCGATGCCTCAGGGCTCGAGATTCCGGATGGGTCGAAGACGCATTATAGCCTGACCGTGCCGGAAGATGAGGGAAAATCGGGAGCGGCGGGCCAGGCGATGAAGATGCAGCTACGGATCGGCAAGAACGTCTCTCAGAGCAACTCCCTGGAATTCGAGGTCTGCGAGGGAGGCAAACAGGTCGATGCGTTTTTCTTCTCCAGCGATGCTGCGACCCGCGCGATCACGTTTGACGTAAAACAACACTGGACGTTCGACGGGAGCTTCGAGAGCTCGCAGGATGTATCCAAGGAAGAAGGGATCGAGCATGTCGACGACGGCGACGGCGAGATCTCGGATAAGGAGCGTGCCGATGCCCGTCAAATGGGTATCATCGACGAGTGGATGCATCTGTCCGGAACAGTTGTTGCTGAGAGCACGGCCAGCGGCAACCTAGATAAACTGGAAGAGATCGATTCGGCCACCGTTCAGGCCAAATTCGACGGCGGATTCGGTGTCGGATCGCTCACCTTTGCCTATGACGACGACGGCGGGCCCGACGGAAAGGCGGCCAATACGGTAAGTGGGGGATTCCAGAGCAGTTTTGGCGAAGGCGATTCCGGCACGGGATTTATTTACGGGGAGTTCAACAGTGCGGAGGGGAGCGCCAAGTATTCCGCCACTGGCAGTTTCCCCGGGATCCCGTCTCAACACCTGCAAGGGATCGCCGGTGTGGATCTCACCAAGACATATTGCCCTATCAACGACTGCGAGCCGTTCTCCAGCCAGGCCTGTTTCGTGGAAAACCCGGCTCTCTCCTGCTTCTGTCTGGAGCAATCGGCCAGCGACGGGTGCACGTTTAGCGATAGCGGTACCGAACACTTCACGGTCGTGCTTGGGAGCGACGGTCTGCCGCAGGACAAGATCGCCAACAGCTCGATCTTCTCCGAGCGCAGTGCGGCGGCGACCTTGCCGACCAGCGTGAGCGCCATCGAAAAGGGCTTCGGCAGCCACGCCTGGGATTGTTCGATCCCATCGGGCAGCACGGAGGTGGCGGTCGATCTGACCAAGATCGATTTCAGCAAGTGCGTGGCGCTGGAGCAGGCAGTGTGGGGCGAGGAAGGGTCGAAGGACCACGATTCCTGCTTCCAAGATCAGGGCGAGAACAAGGAAGGAGCTGAAGAACTAACGGGCACCTCTAAAAACCCCCGGTTTGGATTTGCATTTACGCATACAATGGTAAGATGCCGCGTGTAAATTGAAAAAGGGGGACGCGATAGAACGCCGCGACATTAGGGAACTATCGGAACAGACCGGAAGCCGGATTGGGCAAAGTGCCGGTCGAAGGCGAAGGCCTCTTTCAGGCAGGTGTCCTCCATAAACACAAAGCTGGTGCAATCGATCAGATCCCACTGTTTGTCTTTATATTTACAAAAGAGCTGCCACGCGCGCGCATTTTGGGCATCGCTCGTGTCAGCAACCCTTATTCGCTCTTCCGCGGCTTTGATGGCCGTACCGCACTGGATAGCCGTGCGCTTCCCTTGGCGTTTCGTGATAAGCGACATCAGTTCAGTGAACACCGCGTGGGTTGTCACCAGCAAACACGACTCGGTTCGATAGAACTCCGCCGCTGCACGATGGTTCGGATCGTCCCGATTGAAGAGGGCATAGAAGGCGCTCGTATCGACGAACAGGGTTTTCACTCGCCTGGTTTTCCGTAGAGGAAGTCTTCGTAATTTTCCGATGTGCACTCGGGATCTCGGAATATGCCGATCCGCTTCTCTATCGGATCTTTCCGAAAGTGCCGAAAAAATGCCTGCCGCTTCTCTTCAACAAAACGGCGCACCAGCTCACCCAGCCCTACCCCCTCTTTCCGGGCAAGGGCCTTGAGAAAGTCATACTGCGGATGGTCCAGAAGAACCTGGGTGCGATGTTTCATATACATCATTTATAAAATAGTGATGTAGGTGTTGTCAAGGGCTTTGCTATGGGATGGCAGTGATGCGGCGGTGGGCGATGGCGCGAGGCAGTAGGCCGTGCGTGGGGCTGAAGCAGAAGGCGCATGTGAAGCAGAGGCCGGCGACGGATGCCATAGCGCCGGCGATGGAGGCATCCAACCAGTGGGCGAGGAGATATCCCCCGATGGCGGCCACTGCGCCGATGGCCATCGCGAGCCCGAGCATTACCCAGAGCCGATCGGTGAGGAGATAGGCGGCGGCGGCCGGCGCGATCAACATGGCGACGACCAAGATGGCGCCGACACTCTCGAACGCGGCGACTGTGGTGAGCGAGACCGCCGCCATCAGCAGATAATGGAAAAGGCGGGTGGAGATTCCAAGCGATTGCGCCAACTGCGGATCGAAGGTCGTGATTTTCAATTCCTTATAACAGAGCAGCACAAAGAGGAAATCGATGCAAAAAACGGCACTTAAGATCCACACCGCGCGCGGTCCCCAGGAGAGGCCGTTCACGATCCACACATCCCACGGGACATAGGCGATCTCGCCGTACAGCACGCACTCCTGATCGAGATCCACCTGGCCGGCAAAGGCGGAGATGAGAAT
>JACPFG010000138.1 GCA_016183125.1 Deltaproteobacteria bacterium | reverse complement strand
TGGGTGAGGGATATGCGCAGCGAGCCGCATCGATGGTTATGACGCTGCGGCGAGCGAGGATAAGCCGCGACGAGGCCCGGAAGCCGAGGAGACGGCGGCCCGAATCCACCGACCCCGGCCGAGGCCGCATCGGAAGTGTGAGTCGAAGAAGGGCTATTCTGTAATCTTAAGAAATTACACAGACCTCGGCGAACGCCCCCCCTCTGCCGACCTGACTAATTTCTATATGTGTGTAAAATACTCATGAGTAATTTCGAGTCCTATCAAAATGACTAATGCACCGAACGAGCGATTTCAACTCCATCCCTTTAGTGTGCGCGAGATTGATCCGCAGGCCCATCGGAGCACGGCCGAGGCCCTCCTGCGGTTCGGCTGAAGATCCCGCAATTTTACCTCGTCCACTGGGGCACCAAGGATTATCAACACGCCACGCTCCCCGTTCGGGTGCCGCCGTTCCACACCTTCACAACAGAATGTCAGCTCCCTTAGGAATCTCCCTTAGGAATCTTTTGACAAGTTGCGTCGTCTATATTACGCAGCCCGCTATCTATGGCGACCGGCGCAGACCCGACCCAACAACTCATCCGCGGACTGGAGGACGTGATCGTCTGCACGTCGCAGGTGAGCGACGTGGACGGCGAACGCGGCGTGCTCACCTATCGCGGATATGACATCAACGATCTGGCGGCGCATGCCACGTTCGAGGAAACCAGTTGGCTCTTGCTCGAAGGCGAACTCCCCACGAAGGCCCAACTGGAGCAATTCAAAAAATCGCTGACCGCTGCGCGGATGATTCCGACCACCGTGTTGCAAGTCCTGAAGGCCCTGCCGCGCGAGGCGCAGCCGATGGCGTTACTGCGCACGGCGGTCTCGGCGCTCGGCTGCGCGGATAAAAACGAGGCGGCGTGCACGGTGGAGAATCTCAAAACCATCGGCACGCGGTTGATCGCCCAGATCGCCACGCTCGGCGCCGCGATCTGGCGGATCAAGAATGGGCAGGACCCGGTCATGCCCGATCCATCACTGGACCACGGCGCCAATTTTCTCTACATGCTGCAAGGGACCAAACCGTCGCCAGAGGCTGCCCGCACGATGGACGTGGCGCTCGTGCTGCACGCCGATCATGAGATCCCGGCCTCAACCTTTTCCGCGATGTGCATCCTCTCCTCGCTTGCCGATATCTACTCCGCTATCACAGGTGCAATCGGCAGTTTGAAGGGTCCGCTCCATGGGGGCGCTAATGAAGATGTGTTGAAAAATCTGGCAAAGATCGGCGGCCCGGAAAAAGTTACGGCGTATCTTGACGACGTCCAGGTCAAGAAGGGGAAGGTGCCTGGTATAGGACACCGTGTCTATAAGGCATACGACCCGCGTGCCACGATCCTCAAGCGATACGCCGAGACGGCCAGTCGCCAATCGTCATTGGCAGCACTGTATGCTACGGCGGTGGAGTTGGAGAAACAGTGCGTGGCGCGGTTCGGTCCCAAGGGACTCTATCCCAACGTCGATTTTTTTTCTGGGCTAGTCTACTGCGGATTGGGCATCGACCCACAGATATTTACGCCAATCTTCGCCATTGCGAGGATGGCCGGCTGGGTTGCGCGACTGGTCGAGTATCTGCCGGAAAACCGGATCTTCCGACCCAGGGCACTCTACCAAGGCCCCACACCGCGCAAACTAACCACAGGGCACCTCTAAAAACCCTCATTTTCTGGCCCTATTTCCCCTCCATGGCGCCCAGTTGACTCCGGGCCTCGGCCGCCAAGATTTGCGCCTCGGTCCATTCGGGGGCCAGACGGGCGGAGGCCTCGGCATCTTCCAGGTACTGGCGGGCCCATTCCGGTGGGCAGTCACCAGCGATGGCGTTGACGGCATTGGCCATGCAGCCCTGGGCATAGGTGATCGCCCTGAGATAGCGAGTGACAGGATTGTCCGGATCGGCGTGGAGACGACGGGAATAGAGTGCCAGCAGTTCCGCAAGCCCGCCCTGCTCGGCTGGGGCGTTGGCCAGCCGTAGACGGAGCGTAGCCGTCCGCCGAACCTCCGCGTGTTGGATCTCTAGTGCGATGGATTCATCAACCTCCCAGCGTCTCTCATCCAGATCGCCGGGGGCTGCGACCGCCTCCCCATTCACACGGAGCACTAGGTCTCCCTCCCGGAGGCCGGCCTTTTCCGCCGGACTGCCCGGATGCACAGCTGCGACTATCACCCCTGCTTCTGCCGATTGGTCATAGTAGGCGTAGACAAACGACAGGTTTGTCGTGATCATGCCGATCCACGGCTGCGCGTCCTGCGGTGATTTCGAAACAAACAGCGACGGTTCAGGAAACGCGGCGGTCTCGCGTCGAAGCGGTGCGGTGGTATCAACGAGGACCTTTGCTGGCCGGGGCGGCTCGCTAGGCGCATCGACCATCGGTGGGGCTGGCAGCGATTCATGCAGAGGCGAACTCGTAACGGGGCGAGCCTGCTGCGCCATCCATCGCGGCCAATACTGCCAAAACCGATAGCCCAGCAGCGCCATCATGAAACCGAGGCCGATAGTTATGAGCAATCCCCAAGGAATCCCTTGGCGTCGCCCCGTGGGACGCACCGGTGGCAGCGCCGCCGTTGTCATCGGCCGGGGCAAGTCCGTGGTCCCTTCCTCCCCCTTCCCCGCTATGACTATTTGCTCCTCTGCGTACAGTTCCGGCAGGTGGCGTCGCAAGTACTCTTCCACTGTCACGATCGTTGGGCCATAACCCTTGTGATAGAGGAAATGTTCCAGCGCGTAACTCATCGCATGGGCATCCGCGTAACGCCTCGCCGGATCCCTCTGTAGGGCAGTCAGAACGATCCGTTCCAAGGCCTTGGGGATACGGGGATTGAGCGCACACGGCGATGGCGGTTCTCCCTGGGCGATTGTCGCCTCGGTTAATGCTACCGTCGGTCCCTCGAACGGGCGCGCGCCTGTCAGCAATTCGTAGAGGATGATCCCAAGGGCGAAGAGGTCCGCGCGATGATCGACCGCCGCGCCCGCGACCTGCTCCGGTGCGCGATAGGCCGCCTTTCCATACGCGACCATCGGATCC
>JACPFG010000041.1 GCA_016183125.1 Deltaproteobacteria bacterium | reverse complement strand
CCCGTGAACCAGTAGATCACGGCGCCGCCCGTGATGAGACCCAGCAGCACTCTTGGATCCAACAGGTCAAGCTTCAGGTTCAGGAGCAGGATGATCGAGAAGATCATCGTCGTGGCCCCGATCACCGCCGTGCCGATGAGGACCGGCTTCGCGGTCGCCTTAAACGTGTTCCCCGCCGAGTCGTTGTCTTCCAGGAAGTGTTTCCCGCGCTTGAAATCGGGCAGGAATCCGTACTGTTGCTGAATCTCCTTCGCCGCGCCCGGCAGCGTCTCGATCTGCGAGAGTTCAAAAATAGATTGGGCATTGTCGGTCACGGGACCGTAGCTATCCACCGCGATCGTCACCGGCCCCATGCCGAGGAATCCGAAGGCGACCAGGCCGAACGCAAAGACCGTCGGATAGACCATGAAGGCGTCCAGCCCCGTCTGACTCGTAAGAAACGCCACCAGCATGAGCCCTGCCATCACCATCCCCTTCCAAAAGGCGCTAAAATTCCCCGCAACGATTCCCGAAAGGATCGTGAGCGAGGCGCCCCCTTCGCGCGAGGCCGCGACAATCTCGCCGACATGTTTCGATTTCGCCGACGTGAAGATCTTCGTAAACTCCGGGATCAGCGCGGCGGCGAGCGTCCCGCAACTGATGATCGTCGAGAGTTTCCACCAGAGTGTCGGCCCCATGTCGGCAAGCAGGAGATAGCTCACGGTGTAGGTCACGCCGATAGAAACGAGCGATGTAATCCAGACGAGTGACGTGAGTGGCGCTTCGAAATTGAAATGGGTCTTCGCGGCATAGCGCGCCCGCGCAACCATCCCATTGATCCAATACGACCCGATGGAGGTCACGATCATCAAGACGCGCATCGCGAAGATCCAGACGATCAGCTTCGATTGAATCTCCAGACCGTTCGGCATGAGACCCAGTTTTCCATCCACCCCGACGAGCATCCCTGTGGCAAGCACGATGAAGCTGATGAGCGCGACGCCGGTGACGCCATACGTCTCGAAGCCGTCCGCCGTCGGACCCACCGAGTCGCCGGCATTATCTCCGGTACAATCCGCGATCACGCCTGGGTTCCGGGCATCGTCCTCCTTAATATTGAAGACGATCTTCATCAGATCCGAACCGATGTCGGCGATCTTCGTAAAGATCCCGCCGCAGATACGCAAGGCCGAGGCACCCAACGATTCGCCGATAGCGAAGCCGACGAAGCAGGCACCGGCGTTTTCGGGCGGGATGTAGAGCAGAATAAAGAGCATCATGAAGAGCTCGACGCAGATGAGCAAGACCCCGATCGACATCCCCGACCGGAGCGGGATCTCCATCACCGGAAAGGGTTTGCCCGCGAGGGAGGCGAAGGCCGTCCGGCTATTGGCATACGTATTGATCCGCATCCCGAACCAGGCGACACTATACGAGCCCAAGATCCCGATGACCGACCAGAGCATGATGACCAAGACCTTCGGCAACGCCATGTGTTGGAGGGAGAAGAAGTAGTAGAAGATACAGGCCCCGATGAAGACCCAGAGGAGGAGAAGGAGTTTACCCTGCTGGATGAGATAGGTCTTACAAGTTTCATATATCAGCTCCGACATCTCTGTCATGGAGCGATGGGCGGGCAGACGCTTGATATCGAGAAATTTCAATAGACCGAACACGGCGCCGAGGAGACAGACCACCATGCCTAAGCCGAGGATCGTTCGCCCCGAGACTAATTGGCCGAAGAGGGTATAGGTACTGGTCAGTTCGGGGATCTTGAGCTCAACTTCGCTTGCGAAGGCGGGTGTAATGACCAAGATCCCCGTTAGGGCGATCACGCCGGCAATTAGTAACTGGATCGTGCGTTTCATAGGACCCCCCGGTTGGTTGACAATTCACAAAATCGCGGCGTGTCTAGTGGAAAAACGCTTGGTTGTCAAAGTGTTTGCTAAAACGTCAGCGTGCTAATTCAGCGCGGATAATGGCGCGCAATAACTCGCGGGAGCGCCAATTCTGGACCTGGCGGTTGTTGATGAGGATGGTGGGCGTTCCGGTCAGATGGACGTGTTGCCCCATAGCCACATCGGCCTTGACGGTAGCATCCGTGGATGGGTCGCCGATGCATTGTGCGAAGCGTTGTTCGTCGAGACCGATCTGTTTGGCCAGGGACGGCATGATCTCGGCTGATAGTTTTTGCTGATTCCTAAACAGGGCATCATGGTATTCCCAGAATCTCCCATCGGAATGCGCACAGGTGGCCGCGCGGGCGGCCAGACAGGCACTGCCTCCTTGCAAAACGGGCACTGAAAATCGCTGAATTCGATAACGGTCGCCTTGGCGTTCGGATTGCCCCAGAACGGCCGCCCCTCGGGAAGGGACGCAAGATCGAACGGCGAGCCCCTTTGGAACAGGGCTACGGCACGAGAGATCTCCCCCTTGGTAAGTCGTGGCCTTTTTCCAACCGTCTGCGCGGCCTGCGTGGCGCTGGCTAAAAAGATAGCACCGATACCCATCACGACCAGAAAAAGGGCGGCATGCGGTCCTATGCGTCGCCGGACCAAACGCCATCTCTCGTTCACGGCACACCGCAGCGCAACCCACCAGCCGATAGCCACCAACAGGGCAGCCAGATCGATCCCCAAACAGGTAAGACACCAGGTGTGCAACTTAGCGGCCATGATAGCCGCCAGATACGCAGGATAGATAAGGGCAAGAGAACCGATCAGAGCGCCGATCCCCGCCGTCGACCGCCTATCTGCGCCGATCGGGGCGAAGGCTATCCATGCGCCAAACAGGCCCTGCACGAGAAAGTAGAGCAGGCCCAGTCCCGCAACCGGCAGACCCGTAATAGTTGCGTAACTACTGGCGGTAACAACGTCGCAATTGAGGCGTTCCCCAAGATTGCAGAAACTCGGTTGGTCCAGCCCGCCCCTGAGAAAAGAAAAATAGTGGCCGGCAGCGATCCCCGAAAGGACACCGCCGGCCACCGCAGCAATAATCACCACTATGACAGCCCATTTACGCATGGGCGTCAGTTGAGCTTGACCGAGAAGGTGAGGTCATTGCCACCCACCTTATCGTTCACATCATAATCCCATCCGCCAAATAACGGCTTTAGCTTGTTGCGCATCATGTCGGCCCGCGCCCTGGCTGTGGCCGCATCGGGTCCCCAGGCCTCAACTCGGATATTGAAGTCGGCCGCGCCGCTCTGCTCGGCTGTCGTATGCCCGGCCTTGAGGGCCGCCACAATCTTGTTGAAGTTGCACGCCGCTTCGGTCGTTTTCCCTTTAAACGTGCAATGCTCTTTGGCCAATTGATCGTTGATCTGTTTCTCGGCCACCGTCTTCCCCGCCCCCTTTGCCCCGGACTTCACGGCGCCGCCGATATCGATAGCGCCGGCACTCCCCGCCAATCCGATCACTGCAATCGCGAGCAGGCTCGCGAGGACTTCCGCTCCCTTCTTCATGACCTCCCCCTTTCTGTTCGACTGCGTTTGTTACCAATCTACAAAACTACGCAACTTTTTTGCACGCGACGGATGCCGAAGTTTGCGCAACGCCTTGGCTGCTACTCATCGGGGGCTCCGCCCCCGCACCCCCGAAATCGTGCCCGCTCGGCCTGGCAAAGCCAGATCCTCGCGAGCCACCACTTTCCTCGTCACCAATCTACGAAGCTGCGTAGTTTTTTTGCACGCGACGGATGCCGAAGTTTGCGCAACGCCTTGGCCTCAATTTGCCGGATCCGCTCACGTGTGACGGCGAAGTCCCTCCCGACCTCTTCTAGCGTATGATCCGACCGCTCGCCGATACCGAAGCGCATGCGGAGCACCTTTTCTTCGCGCGGCGTAAGCGTGGCCAGCACCCTGCGAGTCTGATCGCCCAGATTCATATTTACCACCGCCTCGCCGGGAGACACCACCGTCTTATCCTCGATAAAATCGCCCAGATGGCTGTCTTCCTCCTCGCCGATCGGGGTCTCCAGAGAGATCGGTTCCTTGGCGATACGCAACACCTTGCGGACCTTCTCTATCGGAAGTTCCATCTTCCCGGCGATCTCCTCAGGCGTCGGTTCGCGTCCGAGGTCCTGCACCAAATAGCGCGACGTGCGGACCAATTTGTTGATCGTTTCGATCATGTGTACGGGGATTCGAATAGTTCTGGCCTGATCGGCGATCGCCCGCGTTATTGCCTGCCGTATCCACCATGTGGCGTACGTGCTGAATTTGTATCCGCGTCGATACTCGAACTTGTCTACTGCCTTCATCAAGCCCACGTTACCTTCCTGGATAAGGTCGAGAAATTGCAGCCCCCTATTGGTGTACTTCTTGGCTATGCTAACGACCAGGCGCAGGTTGGCCTCGATCAGTTCCGTCTTGGCCCGCTCGGCAAATCGCCTCCATTGTTCGAGCTGCCGGTAGGTCTCCCGCAGTCCCTTCGCGTCCTGTCCGACCTCCTGCTCCAATCGGCGCAAGGTCCGCTCGTGATTCCGGTATTCCTCTTCGCGCGCATCGAAGTCCTCGCGGGTCAGCCCGGTTTCGGCCAGCATCTTCCGTTGCTGATAGGCCGTGCGCCGGTACCGGCGGAACAACGCCTTTAAATCCTCTCCATCAGAGCACTTTAGAAGCGCGCGCATCCTCTGGATTGCATGTTCGCTGCGGCCGGTCTCCATGACCGTCTGTTGAATTTTCTGGATGATGTCGTCGATCGTCCTCTTGTTAAGCTTCATCTCCTTTAGGCATTCCAGCAACTTGACCTGGATCTCCTGAAAATGTTGTTTGGCGGCCTCCCGCGTGGACGGTGTAAGATGCGCATTCAACATCTTCAGATGGAACGGACGGGCCTGCTTGGCCAGCTGGCGCACACGGCTGATCAGCCGCAAGATGCGCAGCCGATGCTCCCCCTCGTCAAATTCCTCTTGGGCCTCCAACTCATCGAATTCCTTGATGGCATCGAGCACGCGAATCTTATTCCGGCTGAGCAGATCGCCAAGCTGCAAGACGGCGTTGATGCCTAGCGGCGAGGAGAGGAGCGTGTTGAACATCTCGTTCTCCCCCTGTTCAATCCGCTTTGCGATCTCCACCTCCCCTTCCCGCGTCAACAGCGGCACCTGCCCCATCTTGCGCAGATACATCCGTACGGGATCGGCAGTGCGCCAAACCCCTTCGGTCTCCACCTCCTTGACCACCTCTTCTTCCTCTTCTTCTTCTCCCTCCTTCGCCGCAGTCTTCGCCTCCGCCTTCTGCTTGAGCTGCTTTCCCTCCTCCTCATTGTCTACGATCTCTATGTCGAGATCGTCGAACATAGACAGCACGGAGTCGAGTTGGTCGGCGTTGGTCAAATCTGCCGGCAGGACGTTATTTACTTCTTCGTATGTAAGAAATCCCCGCTCCTTCCCGAGGTCGATCAAATGCTTGACCTCCTTTATCTCCGCGGGGACCGCACTGGCGACAGCCTTTCGTTCCATAGGCGACTCACTTCCCTGTTTGAGATTGCGTTAATAATAGTTGCTGTTTTTCCAAAATCAAGTGACGCACCGCTTCTGCCTGTCCGCCCTGCTCCGCCGATGCAATGGCGGCATTTAGCTCTCGTAGGCGGCCTACCTTCCGCGGACGCCGCACCGCCGCGACCAACTCCTCGGCCACGCGTGGCCAGGCCTCCTGATCCTCGTACTTTCCCTCTGCCAATGCCAAGGCCGTGATTCGATCTATGGCGGTCTTGTCATCTACAATTCCTGGAGATTCAATCAGCGCGGCGACGGATAAATCTCCATCGGCCTCGTAACAACACCAACAGGCCTCCGCTATGGCCCTTGCATCCTGATGCGTAAACTCCTCAGGGTGCAGTTGGTTGCTCACAAGCGCCATGGCAGAGGGCACCTGCAGGAGAAACTCGATCAGGCTCCATTCGGCCGTACGTGGCACATCGAGCATAGGCCGCTCGCTGCGTGCCGCAGACTCCTCGGCAGTCGGCCTAATACCGACAGCCCGGCCACGCTGTTTTAGCGCGCGCCGCACCACCGATTCTTCCAGGGCGATCCGCTGCGCCAATCGTCTGCAATACATCGCCTCCTCCACATGATCGGTCAGATGATTGAATAATGGCCGCAGTTGATCTACCGCGCGGGCCTTGCCTGCCGTGTCGGCGCCACATTCGGCTACCGTAGTATCGATCACCGACTCAAAGAGCGTGGGCGCCGTCGGCAACAATTCCAGGAACGCCGCACCTCCATGAGCGCGTATGAAGCTGTCCGGATCCTCGCTATGAGGGAGCATTACCACGCGGGCCACGATCCCCTCAGCCAGGAAGAGAGGAAGACTGCGGCGCGCGGCCATACGGCCGGCTGCGTCTCCGTCAAACACCAACCACATATTCCGCGTAAAACGCTTGAGCAATTGTAGGTGTCCCGGCGTCAAGGCGGTGCCGAGCGGGGCCACTACGGGCGCGACCCCGCCTTGATAACAGGCAAGCACGTCTAGAAAACCCTCCACGATCACTACCCTATCCTCGGACCTGATTGCCGGCAATGCAGCCGATAATCCGTAGACCGTCCGTCCCTTTTGATAGATGACCGAATCGGCCGAATTTAGATATTTGGCCGCTGTGGCCTCATCGCTCGCCCCACCGCCCGGGATGGCGCGACCACCGAAACCGATCACCTCACCACGCTGATTGCGGATCGGCAAGATAAGCCGTCGTCTAAAAAAATCGTAGTGCCCTTCCGTCCCGCTGCGAGCAGCTGTGCGCGGGCGGATAAGACCTAGTTCTACAGCCAGTTCCATTGGAACCTTTCTCTCTTGCAAAAAACGGGTTAGTCCGTCCCACTGATCTTCGGCAGATCCCAAAAAATGTTGCGTCCAAAATGATTTTTCAGTAAATCCGCGTGATATCAGAT
>JACPFG010000137.1 GCA_016183125.1 Deltaproteobacteria bacterium | reverse complement strand
GCTGTGGTCCTCGACCGTGACGATCAGTCCCGTCGCCTCTAGCGCCTCGCGCATTGTGGCCGCGGCGACCGGTTTGATCGAGTAGGCGTCGACCACGCGAGCGGGGATTCCGTCGGACGCCAATTGTTCGGCAGCCTTTAAGGCCTCGTGGAGGGTCACACCGGCTGCCACTAAGGTGACTCGATCTTTAGAGGATTGCCGCAGCACCTTCGCCCCGCCGACCGGAAACGTCTCATCATCGGCATAGATCACCGGCATCTTCGGGCGCGCCGTGCGCAGATAACTGACGCCGTCCGTGCCACAGAGCGCTTCCACGAGGCGCTCCGTGCTCACGGCGTCGCACGGACAAACAACGGTGCTGGCCACCAACCCGCGCATCATCGCGATATCTTCCAACCCCATTTGGGATGGGCCATCTTCCCCTATCGACACACCGGCATGGCTACCGCAAAAGACAAGCCGTTTCGGGCGGCTGTAGACCGCCATCCGGATGAAGTCGTAGGCCCTTGCTAGAAAGCAGGCAAACGTTGAGGCAAAGACGGTCTTCCCCTCCGATGCCAGCCCCATCGCCATGCCGCACATATTCTGTTCGGCGATGAAACATTCCACAAAACGATCCGGATGCACCTGAAGAAACTTCTCCGCGAAGGTGGAATTTTTGACCTCGGCATCCAGAACAACGATCTCCGGATGCGTGGCACCGAGCCGGACTAAGGCATTCCCGTACGCCTCGCGGGTTGCTACCTGGTCGCCTAACTTGTACGTCACGGCGGACGAAACTTCCGGGGTCTTTTCGTCCTTGGTTCTTCGTTCTTCCCGCCGCACTGCCGGCGGGCAAGCGTTCTTCGGAAGTGGGACATACCGCCGCCCTTTTACCCGCACCGGCTCTCGCAGCCCTTCGCCTACCTCGGCCAGAGCACGGTCTAACTCTGCGCCCTTCTTGAGCGGTTTGCCGTGCCATCCTTCCTTGTCCTCTACCAGACCAACCCCTTTTCCCTTAAGCGTCTTGGCCACGATCACCGTCGGCCGATCGGCCAGGTCGCGCGCCTCGGCGAAGGCCTCCCGCAGGGTATTGCAGTCGTGCCCATCCACTCCGATCGTATGCCAACCGAACCCGGCAAAATGCGCACGAACCGATTCAACACTTTGTTCGAAATAACTGGGACCGCTTTGACCTAGGCGATTAAGATCTACCACCGCGCATATCTCGTTCAAATGCCGATGTGCTGCGAATTGCGCCGCCTCCCAAACCGCCCCCTCCGCGCACTCGCCATCGCCGAGCAACACATAAACACGTCCGGGGAGTAGATCTATCCGCTTGGCCATAGCCATCCCGCAGGCAGCCGAGAGCCCCTGGCCGAGCGAGCCAGTCGCCACCTTCACCCATGGGACACGCGGGGTCGGATGGCCCTCCAGATTGCTAGTCAATTTGCGTAGCGAAAGGAGATCGTCCCGGATCGCTCCTGCCTGTGCCAGCGCCGCCCACAAGATCGGCGCGGCATGACCCTTGGAGAGGACGAAATAATCGACATCCCGGGCCTTCGGATCGGCCGGATCCCAGCGCATTTCGTCCCAGAAGAGGGCCGCCAGAATCTCCGCACATGACATACACGTCGTCGGATGGCCCGATCCGGCCTCGGATGTCATGGTGAGCACATCCCGACGGAGTTGGTTCGCAATGAGTTGAAGGGTATTCGTCTCTATCTGTGCCATGCGCTGTAGGCGCTTACCTTAAAGGGCACAGTCCTGACAAGGTAATTTGCCATTTTTGTGAAACTTCGCCCTTGACCTAATTGAAGGACGAAGACTATAATTGGACTCAATTTAGGTTGACTAGAATTGGAGGCCAAATGAAGACCATGCCGCTTTCTGAGGTGAAGATGAAGTTGAGCGCGCTCTTGGAAGATGTCGCGAGCCGGGATGAGGAGATTATGATTACCCGGAATGGAAAGACCGTGGCGGTGATGGTGAGTCCCGAGGAATTCGAGAGCTTGCAGGAGACCTTGGCGATCAGGGCGGACAAGGCGCTAATGAAAGAGATTCGGATGGGCCTCAAGGGTTTGAAACGCGGTCACAAAACCTATACCATCGACGAGCTCCTCGGCCCTGAGGCATAAGACATGGTGCCGATTCGTAGGATCAAACCGAGCACGGAGCTTGCCGCCTTTCTGCGCTCACTTCCCCCGGCGATTAAACGGAAGGTCCGCGGTGGATTGGATGCCCTGCTAAAGAATCCCTACGAGGGGAAACCCTTGCGGGCCGAACTGACTGGTCTCTGGAGTTTGCGTGTCGGCCGGTTTCGGATCATCTACCGCTGGCACGAATCCGTGCTCGATGTCCTTGCCATCGGTCCACGAGAATCCATCTATCCAACGGCACTGGAACGGTTCCACAAACTCCCGGAAAAATGAGGCATACGCCTTCAACCTCATCGCAAGGCAAAAACCTTGTCTTGAGCCGGCCCAAACTTGCCGGCATGGCCGGCATCGCCGTGACCGTCTGCCTAGTCCAGCGAGATCTATTAAATGGGTCTTCGCGTTTTCGAGTGGGTAATCTGTCGGTCTTTTATGTCTCCCCTCCTTTGATTGTATGAAAGCTTGTCAATCGACCTCCGTGGTGCATGAACATGAAGGGGAACGACAACCAAGGAGGTCGGGCTATGGGAGAT
>JACPFG010000136.1 GCA_016183125.1 Deltaproteobacteria bacterium | reverse complement strand
GCGGGGGATGAGGGATATGCGAAGTCCGCCAACGATTTATGGCGGACGAAGCAAAGGCCATTGAGCGAGGATAAGCCGCGACGAGGCCCGTAAGCCGAGGAGACGGCGGCCCGAATCCACCGACCCCGGCCGAGGCCGCATCCGATGTGTGAAATGCGTACGTCACCTGGAGCGGCGGGGGGATTGAAAACCGCTTGCCCGTGTGCTAACGTCCGCATATGCGCCTACGACAATGGCTGATCCTCGGCCTGTGCGGTTTTCTTTTCTGTGCGTCCCCTATCTCATCCTTACCTGCCCACTCGGGATCAACGACCCAAAAGACATTCGCAGTCCCGCCGGCACTAAAGGAAGCGGTTGCGTTCTGGCGCGACATCTACGCCAAGTACGATAAAGACCACGTAGTCCTGCATGACACGGAGGATCTTGGGATCGTATACGAGGTCGTCGATCTTACAGATATCGGCCGTCGCACCGAACTGACGCAGATCGAGATCTCCGAGCTGCGCCGCGAACGGATACGGACGGCCATGGAGCGGGTAGGCGCCGGGCTTGACCGGGCCGCACACGAGCATCTCCGAAGCCAGACCGGGCAGAAGGAGAAGTTTATTGCGGGAATTACCGCCTCCGGCAGGTATATGCCGATTATCGAAAAAATATTTAAGGAGGGGGGTATTCCACAGGAAGTGAGTAGGCTCGTCTTCGTAGAATCGATGTTCCAGTTGCACGCCTTTTCTAAGGCGGGGGCATCCGGGATATGGCAGTTTATGCCGGGCACGGCCCGCCTCTACGGGCTGACCGCAGACCGGTATGTCGACGAGCGCAACGACCCGATTGCCGCTACGCAGGCGGCGGCGCGGTTGCTCAAGGCGGACTACGAGGCGATCGGGAGCTGGCCGCTGGCGATCAATGCGTATAATGCCGGGCGCGGTCGCCTGCTCCAGGCAACGGCACGTCTCGGCACAAAAGATATAGCGCGGATCGTCGGAGCGTTTAATCACCCAGGCTACGGATTTGCCTCCCGCAATTTTTATCCGGAATTTCTCGCTGCGCTAGATGTGTATGAAAATCGTGTCTCATATTTCGGGAGCCTGCCGATCGATCCGCCGCTGGCCTTTGAGGCAATCATCACAGCGGCCCCTGCCCCACTGCCGACGATTGCGCGTGTGGCCGGAATCACCTCGGAGGCCCTGCGGACGCTAAACCCGGGTTTTTCAGAAGCGGTCCTGGCCGGCGAGACGATCCTTCCTGCCGGATATACGCTCAAGGTGCCGCTCCAAAAGGGGGCGCCGTGCCTGGCGGCTATATCAACGATCGGCCGCGAGTTGATCCGGCATGGCTATTATATCGTTCAGAAGGGGGAGACGCTGCCGCGCGTGGCCACAAAGACAGGGGTGCCTCTGGAAGAGCTCAAAACGCTTAACGGCCTGCGGGGCACGGCGTTGAGTGCGGGCCAGATCTTGCGCCTCCCCGCCGCGATAAGCGCCGCAACGATGGAATAGCCCTCGACTAAATTATTCGCTCCTCGGCACGCCGGCCCCTATCCCCTGGCCCTTCATCCGGTAGACGATAAGTAGGAGCTCGGCAACGGCGCCGTAGAGTTCTTCGGGGATCTCATCGCCGATCTCCAGCTCGAGTAGCGCCCAGGCCAGCGGAATATTTTGCATGATTGGGATGCGAAACTCTTCGGCCAGCTCGCGGATCAGCTGGGCAAAGAGTCTCTGGCCCTTTGCCAGCACCTGTGGGGCAACCATCGCGCCGGAGTCATATTTGAGGGCCACCGCGACCTCGGTTGGATTAACCACCAGCATGTCGGCAGCGGCCACTGCGCGTCGCACGTCCCCCATCGCCAGCTCCTGATGCAACTGCTTGCGTGCCGACTTGATGAGCGGATCGCCCTCGTCCTGTTTATATTCCCTCTTCACCTCCTCCTTCGTCATTCGCAGCTGTTTTTTATAGTGCCAGCGCTGCACCATCAGATCGATCAGCGCGATTACGGAGAAGCAGATAAGGACGCGCACCAGGAAGCGGATCACGATATCGGCGGCCACGTCGGCTGCCTGTGACGGCGTGCCGAGAACGGTGAGCAGGACCTCCGTGAGGCTCCCGCGGATCACCAGATAAGCCAGCAGAAAAACAACCCCCAGCTTTGCGATGTTTTTGAACAGCTCGACAAGCGTTGTGACCTTCATCATGTTCTTCACGTTCTCCACGATATTGAGTCGCTTCATCTGTAGTTTCATCGGCTCGCCGGAGAAGACCGGGCCTACCTGCAGGAAGCCGACGGCCAGCGCAACGAAGAGCACACCGCCAAGATATGGGGCCATAATCTTGCAGAGCGCGAAGATGGCCTGGCGCAGATGGAGAAGAAGCTCCTCGTTGGAGAGCGTGTCGGCAGATGTGATTGCGAAGGCCTGGGCCATCACTAAGCGAAATTGCTCCGCGAAGAACCCGCTGAGCGCCGCCAAGATTCCGACCGCGCCGATCAGAATGACGACCGTGTTGAGATCGCGGCTCCGGGCCACCTGCCCCTTTTTGCGCGCCTCGCGCAACCGTCTGGGGGTCGCTTCCTCCGTCCGCTCTTGAGCACCACCCTCTTCAGCCATATAAATCCTGTGCGCCCTCCCCTTCCATCCTGCCTCGCATCTCTATTATCGGCCCTGTGCCCCGGTAAAGTTGTTCGGTGAAAAGCCGTTGCCCTGTTTCGCAAAACCCGATAAACTGTGAATATTATGCCGGAAATTGCTTCCCAGCGCAATCCGGAACGCCCCCCCGCCGGACAGGGCCCGATGGGGCAATATTACCTGTTGGAAAAGATCGCTCAAGGAGGAATGGCCGAGATTTACAAGGGGTTGGCCTACGACCTACACGGCATCAAGCGGACGGTGGTGATTAAGAAGATCCTGCCTCATGCCGCCGCCAACAAGGAGTTTATCGACATGCTGGTGGCCGAGGCGAAGATCGCGGTTATGCTCTCGCACGGCAACATCGCCCAAATCTACGACTTGGGGAAGGCAGGCGACGATTACTTCATCGTGATGGAATATGTAGACGGCCGTAGCTTAAGCCAAATCATGAAACAGGCCGCAGCGGTGGGCCAATCGATCCCCGTGCCGATCGTCTGCGCCGTGGCGGCGGAGGTAGCCGCCGGGCTTGACTACATGCATCGGCGCACGGATGAGCATGGGCAACCGCTACACATCATCCATCGCGATGTGAGCCCGCAAAATATCATCATCAGCACGGCGGGAACGGTTAAGATCATCGACTTCGGCATTGCCAAGGCACGCACGAAGCTGGAGACGACCGATATAGGCATCCTGAAGGGGAAATTCGCCTACATGTCGCCAGAACAGGCTGAGGGGAACCCTATAGATCATCGAAGCGATCTCTTTTCGCTCGGCGTTATCGCGTACGAGATGCTGACCGGCCAGCGGCTCTTCAAGGCCAAAGATAATCGCGAGACACTTCGAAACGTCCGCCGAGCGGTAGTGTCCCCACCCTCCTCGCTTCGTCCCGATCTTCCCCAAGAGATGGACGTGATCATGGGGCACGCACTGGCCAAGACATGCGCGGCACGCTATCCATACCCATCGGAAATGCGAAACGACCTGCTCCGATTTTTGCATCGCTCCTATCCCGATTTTCGACCGACCGCTGTGGCGGAATACGTCGCCTCGCTCTTCCACACGGAACCGTCGGCGGGACCTCTTGAGGAGGAGGCCAAGACGCCGCTTTTGATCATCGACCACACACAGTCCGCCATCGCCCCCGAGGTAGCCGACCTGCCGCTCGAAGCGCCGCCCGCACCGGGGGTAGTAGCGGAATACCTACTGTCGATGCCGGAGGATGTTGATGAGGTCGCCAAACCCCAGGCAGGTGAAGAGATAAGCGAGGTGTCGCTTACCCCTATGATGCCGTCGAAACGGCGGACACTTGGTTCTCGCCGAACTCGGCTGCTAGCCGCCCTACTTACAGGAATTATCATAGCGCCTATTGCCTGGATCGTATGGCAACGAGCCGGGCCTGGAACTAACGGGCCGGAGAGACAACCTGCGCAGATCGCCACGCCCTCTACCCAGACGCCGGCTGCGCCAGCTCCTTCGCTTACTATCGTTTCGACACCGCCTGGCGCCCAGGTATTCCTAGATGACCAGGCAACACCATACCGGACACCTGCCGTCATAGATGGTCTGATTACCGGCCGGCAATATGCCGTAGGTCTCTTTTTGGATCACTATAAGTTTTGGTCAACACGCCTTACCGCGCAAGGAGGCAAGACGGAGAGACTTGATGTGCCGCTCGAGATAGACTACAGCGCCCTGGAGGTCCTCTCCGAGCCGGCCGGCGCCAGGGTGGTCCTCGACGGCGCGGCGATCGGCACTACACCGCTCACCCGCTCCAATCTTATGCCTGATGCGGTGTTGGCTATTGAGGTCACGGCGGAGGGTTACCGACCGTGGCATCAGGCAGTCCGTGCGGCTCCGGGAAAGACGACCACCGTGAGGGCGATTCTACAACGGGAGCGATCGCGATGAGTCCGGATGAAGAATTAAAATCCGACGGCACAATAATCACGCAGATAGATGAGACGGCCGCAACGGAGCCTAAGCGGGCATATATCCTCTTTCTCTCGGGCCCGCTGGTAGGCAAGCTCCATCTACTTGAAGAGGGCGACACGGTTATCGGCCGAGGCACGGAGGCCACGATCGCGATCAACGACAACCGGATCTCGCGGCGCCATGTGCAGATCAGGCTACAGGGGGAAACCGCGTTGATCGAAGATATGGGGAGCACAAACGGGACGTTCGTTAACGGCCATAGAGTTCAGCAACAGAAACTGTGCGACGGGGACAAGATCCAGGTCAGTTCCTCCACGATCTTCAAATTCGCTTTGCAAGATAAGACCGAAAACATCTTTCACAAGGAGCTCTACCGAATGGCGATCGTCGATCCTGTGACTAACGTCTACAATAAGCGATATTTCCTGGAGCGGCTCAAAGAAGAGTTCAGCCTGGCCAGGCGGGGCAAGCAACCGCTGGCCCTGGTGATGATCGACATCGATCACTTCAAGCTGGTAAACGACACGCACGGGCACTTGGCCGGCGATCTGGTGCTGCAACAAGTAGCGGCCCTGCTAAAGGAGATGGTGCGCCAGGAGGACCTGCTGGCGCGTTACGGGGGCGAAGAATTCGCCGTCCTGTTGCGGGGCACATCGGAAGATAAGGCGATGACGCTGGCGGAGCGGATGCGCGCTACCACTGCCGCTGCACCGTTCCGGTTCGAACAGCAGAATATATCGGTGACAATCAGCTTAGGTATAGCAGCAATGGAACCGGACCGGGATTATACCGACCCGACGCAGTTCATCAAGGCAGCCGATGAGTGTCTCTACTATTCCAAGGAGCATGGCCGTAACCGCGCTACCTCCACACGGACTAAGGATATTTGACTTCGCGAATCATTCCGAGTAGATCCGCACCCCCATGGTACAGATCATCGACGGAAAACAGCTTGCGGCCGCACGGCTCGGCGCGTTGCAGATCGAGGTGAAGACCCTGCGGGATCGGAAGATCGTCCCCACACTGGCCGTAGTGCTTGTCGGGGATGATCCTGCGTCAGCCATATACGTGCGAAACAAGCAGGCAGCGTGCAAGTCTATCGGCATCGAGACCATCGAGGCGCGCCTGCCGGCAACAATAACAGGGCCTTCCCTGCTGGCACGGATCGACAAACTTAACTCCGATGACCGCGTGCATGCGATCCTGGTCCAACTCCCATTGCCTAACCATATAGATAGGCAAGGCGTGGTCGCAGCGATTTCGCCTTCCAAAGATGTCGACGGATTCCATCCGGAAAACGTCGGACGGCTGACGCTCGGACTGCCGGGTACGCGCCCCTGCACGGCCTTGGCCGTCATGGCGCTCCTCGGAGCGGCCGGTGTCGATCCCGCCGGCGAGCGGGCGGTGGTCATCGGGCGCGGCCAGGTGGTCGGGATGCCGACGGCCCTCTCCCTTACGCATGCAAACGCGACGGTTACGCTTGTACACTCGCGTACGCGGGAGTTGGCGGAGATCGTTAGCGAATCTACAATCGTTGTTGCCGCAATAGGCAAACCCCGCTATGTGCGGGGTGAGTGGATCCGCCCCGGCGCCACGGTGATCGATGTTGGTATCACGAGGCTGCCGGACGGGACGCTGGCCGGAGATGTGGATTTCGCCGCGGCGCGGGAACGAGCGGGGGCCATTACCCCCGTGCCGGGCGGTGTTGGCCCGGTGACGATAGCAATGCTGGCGCAAAACACCATTGCCCTGGCTGGAAGGCAGATATGAGCAAACGGACGCCGCTATACGCGCAACATATCAGCTTGGATGCAAAGATGGTGGAGTTCGCCGGATTCGAGATGCCTTTAGAATATTCCGGCATCATCGACGAACATCACGCTGTGCGCAACGCCGCCGGATTATTCGATGTGAGCCATATGAGCCAGATCGAATGCCGGGGCAGAGACAGCGCCCTACTGTTGCAATACCTTACAGTCAATGACGTTGCCGCGTTGGTGGACGGTAAGGCGCACTACTCCCTCCTTCTAAACGAACGGGGGGGAATCATCGACGACATCATCGTCTACCGCCATGCCGCGGATCACTACCTGCTGGTCGTAAACGCCGGCAATGCCGATACAGATTGGCACTGGCTGCTCGGCCACCAGCAGGGAGATGTCACCCTTACGAACCGGAGCGGAACCTCGGCGCTGCTGGCCCTCCAGGGGCCAAATGCCGAGGAGATCCTGCAGCCTGGGACCACGTCCGACCTTAAGGCCCTAAAATCGTTTCACTCGGTTCGGACGACGGTGCAGGGACTGCCGGTCGTTATCGCGCGAACTGGGTATACCGGAGAGGCGGGCTTCGAGCTTTCCATGGACGGCAGCGATTCGCCTAAATGCTGGCAGTGGCTGATCGACACGGGGAGCTCGCGGGGACTCAAGCCGTGCGGATTGGGCGCCCGGGATACCTTGCGGCTCGAAATGGGTTACCGTCTGCACGGCCACGACATGAACGACAAGACGACACCGTGGGAGGCGCAGCTAGGTTGGGTCGTTAAGTTGGGCAAGAGGGATTTTTGCGGGCGGGCCGCGCTGGTTGCACAGCAGGCGGAGGGATGCAAGCGGTTGCTAGTTGCATTCAAGATGGTCGACGTCGGTATCCCGCGCGAGACCTATCCGATCATCTCGCAGCGCAAGCCGGTCGGCTACGTCACCAGCGGCACACATTCGCCGTCGCTACGCAAGGGGATCGGGTTGGGCTATGTGCCGCCGAAACTTGCCGCGGAAGGGACGAAGTTTTCTATTGACATACGCGGAAAGGAACGCCTAGCAGAAGTGGTTGCGTTGCCGTTTTACGAAAAATAGATCGGTGAATCATTCGCGAGGTGGACATGGAAGTTCCGGACGATCTTAAATATACGAAGGAACATGAATGGGTGAAATCCGACGGGCATATTGCCACAGTCGGCATCACCGCCTACGCGCAGGAACAGTTAGGCGACATCGTCTACCTGGAGTTTCCGGAAGAGGGCGAGGCGATCGGTAAGGGGGACGCCTGCGGAGTGGTGGAATCGGTGAAGGCGGTAAGCGACATCTATACGCCGGTGAGCGGCGAGGTGGTCGAGATCAACGACGTGCTGAAGGAGAGCTCCGAGACGGTGAACGAAGACCCGTACGGCGAGGGTTGGCTGTTCCGCGTAGAGATGTCCAATCCCGAAGAGATAGACGAACTGCTGGATTGCAAGGCGTACCAAGCGTACATCAAAGAAGAAGAGGCCTGAGTGGGTTGCCCGCCTACGGACGTATTCGCGCATCGACATATCGGTCCGCGTGCCGACGACGTGGCGCGGATGCTGGCAGAGCTTGGCCACACCTCTCTCAGCTCATTTAAGGAAGCGGTCGTCCCGGCTGCCATCCGTGCCACAGACACCGCGAAGGCCGACGACGGCGTCACCGAATTCGCCATTTTGGAAACCCTGCGGAAGTTCACTACGCAAAACCAGGTCTGGCGATCGTTCATCGGGATGGGATATCATGACTCAATCCTCCCTCCGGTCATCCGCCGCAATATCCTGGAAAATCCGGGCTGGTATACGCAATACACCCCCTATCAGGCTGAGATCGCCCAGGGGCGCCTGGAGGCCCTGCTCAACTTCCAGACGATGGTGGCCGATCTTACTGGGCTGCCGATAGCCAACGCATCGCTGCTCGACGAGGCCACCGCCGCCGCAGAGGCTATGGCGCTCTGCATATCGGTCGCAGGACATCGCGCGGGACAGGCATTCTTCGTATCGGAGCGCTGCCATCCTCAGACGATCGCAGTTATCCGAACGCGGGCCGAACCACTAGGGATCGAAACGATCGTCGGGGACCATGCAAAATTTGATTTTCACACGTCGATTGCCGGCGCGCTGGTGCAGTACCCTGCGACCGATGGCGCCGTGGAAGATTACGGGCCCTTCTTCGCCCGCGTGCATGCCGCGAAGGCCCTTGCGGTGGCGGCGGCCGATCCTTTGAGCTGCGCGCTGCTTCGGCCGCCGGGGGAATTCGGCGCCGATGTCGCCATCGGAAGCACACAGCGGTTCGGTGTCCCGTTGGGCTATGGTGGGCCGCATGCGGCATATATGGCTACGAAACAGGCCTACGTTCGCCACATGCCGGGGCGGTTGGTCGGCATCTCGGTCGACGCGCAGGGCCGGCCGGCATTGCGGTTGGCATTGCAGACCCGCGAGCAGCACATCAGGCGTGCGAAGGCCACCAGCAACATCTGCACAGCGCAGGTCCTTCTGGCGGTGATGGCTGGCATGTACGCAGTCTACCACGGTCCGGGCGGCCTGCGGCGGATCGCCGCGCGGATACACACCCTGGCCTCTGCATTGGCAGAGGGACTAACTAGGCTCGGGTATAACTGCGGGCAGGCCCGGTTCTTCGATACGGTTAGGGTCGAGGCGGAACCGCAACGGATCGCTGCAGTCCTTGCAGCCGCTGCGGCCAAACAGATCAATCTGCGCCGGTTGACGGAACGGACCCTGACGATAGCGCTTGACGAAACGACCACCGACGCGGACCTTAAGGACCTGTTTGCCATCTTTACAGGGGACCGCACAGTCGCCTGGACGCCGGAACAGCTATTGGCCAAACCCGATCCGGCGATTCCTGCACCACATGCCCGCACGTCGGCCTATCTCGCGCATCAGGTATTCAACCAATACCATTCCGAGACCGAGCTGACTCGCTACATCCACCGGCTACAGGCCCGCGATCTGTCGCTCACCACCTCGATGATACCGCTCGGTTCATGCACGATGAAGTTAAACTCAACGACCGAGATGTTGCCTGTAACATGGCGTGGATTTTCTAAGCTCCATCCATTCGTCCCGACGGAACAGGCGCAAGGGTACCGCACGCTGTTTGCCGAGCTGGAGCGGATGCTGACCGAACTCACCGGATTTGATGCCGTCTCGCTCCAGCCAAATGCCGGTTCGCAGGGGGAATATACCGGCCTGCTCGTGATCCGCGCGTATCATCGGCAGCGCGGCGAGGGACAGCGCAGCATCTGTCTCATTCCGACCTCCGCGCACGGGACGAATCCTGCCAGCGCCGTGATGGCGGGGTTGGAGGTCGTTCCGGTCGAATGCAACGGCGAAGGCAACGTATCGATGGCCGATCTGCAGGCCAAGGCTACGACTCATCGCGATCGGCTGGCAGCCCTGATGATCACCTATCCCTCAACCCATGGCGTCTTCGAGGAGGGGATCGGTGCTATCTGCGAGACGGTACACGCCAACGGCGGACAGGTCTATCTGGACGGGGCGAATATGAACGCGATGGTCGGCCTTTGCCGCCCCGCGGAGTTCGGCGCTGATCTCTGCCACCTTAATCTGCACAAGACATTTTGTATCCCGCACGGCGGCGGCGGACCGGGGATGGGACCGATAGCAGTCAAACGGCACCTGGCCCCCTTCCTCCCGACGCATCCGGTTATCCCGATGGGCGGGGCGCACGCGATAGGCACTGTCGCAGCAGCGCCGTGGGGGAGCCCCAGCATCCTGCCGATCGCATTTTCATACATCGCCATGATGGGGACGGCCGGGCTGCAGCACGCGACAACCATCGCTATCCTAAACGCCAATTACATAGCCAAGCGGCTCGACCCTTATTTCCCGGTCCTCTTTAGGGGACGAAACGGTCTGGTGGCCCACGAGTGCATCGTCGATCTTAGGCCGCTTAAGGCCAGTGCCGGTATAGAGGTGGACGATGTGGCCAAGCGGCTGATGGACTATGGCTTTCATGCCCCGACGATGCAGTGGCCGATCGTCGGGACGATGATGATCGAGCCAACCGAGAGCGAATCGACGCACGAACTCGACCGGTTTTGCGACGCGATGATCATGATCCACGCCGAGGCGCAGGCGATAGCCCAAGGCAAAGCGGACCGCGTCGACAACCCGCTTAAAGACGCGCCGCACACGTCAGCCATGATCGTCGCGGATAAATGGATGCACCCCTACTCGCGCGAGCAGGCCACCTTCCCCGCCCCCTGGCTGCGCGAACACAAGTTCTGGCCGCCGGTGGCCAG
>JACPFG010000134.1 GCA_016183125.1 Deltaproteobacteria bacterium | reverse complement strand
TTGACGGAATACGACATCCAGGGGCGCGTTACCGAGATCCATCCGGGGCCGGTCATCACCATGTACGAATTCGAGCCGGCGGCCGGAGTAAAGGTGAACAAGATCGTCGGAGCGGAGGACGATCTCTCCGTCACGATGGGTGGCCGGGCGATCCGGATCGTGCCGCATCTGCCCGGAAAGGCCGCCGTCGGCATCGAGATCCCGAACAACGTGCGGGAGACGGTCTGGCTCAAGGAGATCGTCGGCGACGGCAAGTTTCAGAAATCACACTCGAGGCTGACGCTGGCGCTCGGCAAAAACATCGAAGGACATCCTATTGTCGCCGACCTGGCCAAGATGCCGCACCTGCGGGTGGCCGGCGCCACCGGATCGGGCAAGAGTGTCGCGATCAACAGCATGATAGTAAGCCTCCTTTACAAGGCAACCCCTGCGGAGGTCCGGCTGATCCTGGTCGATCCGAAGATGTTGGAACTCTCGATGTACGACAGGATCCCGCACCTGCTCGTCCCCGTCGTAACCAGACCGCGCCAGGCCCACTTGGCCCTGCAGTGGGCGGTGCGCGAAATGGAACGCCGTTATCGACTCCTCTCGGATGCCGGTGTGCGCAATCTCCTCGGGTACAACGAGCGGATCAAAAAGGGGGAGCTGACTATCCGGTCGGCTACCGAGGAAGAACAGATAAAGCAGACAGCCCCCGAAACGGCGGTCCATACCGGTTCGCTCCCCTATATAGTTATAATCATCGACGAGATGGCGGATCTGATGATGGTCGCTGCGCGCGAGATTGAGGAGGCCGTCACAAGGCTGGCCCAGATGGCCCGCGCGGCCGGGATCCATCTCGTGCTGGCCACGCAGCGTCCGTCGGTCGACGTCATCACCGGGCTGATCAAGGCAAATTTCCCGGCGCGGATCGCCTTCAAGGTGAGTGCCAAGCACGATTCCCGCACTATCATCGACGGCAGCGGGGCGGAGCAGTTGCTGGGGGCCGGCGACATGCTCTTCATGCCGCCTAATACATCCACACTGGTCCGGCTCCACGGCGCTCTGATAACGGAAGGGGAGATCCAGCGGATCGTCGCCTATGTTAAGGAGCAAGGGTCGGCGGTCTATGACGACTCCGTATTGAAACCGCCGGTCGAGACGGGAAACGGCGGTGACGTGGAGGAACACGACGAAATGTATGATCATGCGGTCCAGCTGGTGGCCGAGACCCAGCAGGCCTCGATCTCGTTGATTCAACGCCGCCTGCGCATCGGCTACAATCGCGCGGCGCGGATGATCGAACGGATGGAGGGTGAAGGCGTCATCGGCCCACAAGACGGCGCTAAACCACGCGAGGTCTTTGTCCAGCAACAATAATCATCATGTATCGTGCGTTGTTATGCATCCTTTCGACGACAGTAGTTGCCTTGGTCAACCAGGCAGCTGCTTATGATCCCGTCGATGCCATCGAGGCAACCTATGCGGACCTTGCGGATTTTCGCGCAGAGTTTACGCAGCAAACTATTGTCGAGGCGCTGGGTAAAACTGTCGCTAACCGCGGCACCTTGGCCGTCAGAAAACCAGGGCTCCTCCGAATGGAATTTGCCGGTCAGCCGCAGCGACAATATATAAGCGACGGCAAACAGCTATGGATCTATTCGCCCGGCGACAATCAATACCAGGTGATGCCGCTAGGAGGCGCCTCGCTCCCCCGCGAGGCACTGACCTTCCTGAACGGATTCGGCGAGCTTCGACGACATTTCATCGTTGAACCATATGCACCGCCCAAAAAAGAGCGCGGACATATCTATCTTGGGCTTAGGCCGCGCGGCAGCGCCGGCTATCGGTTGCTTACCTGCGACTTCGAGGCGCGCGGGCCCATGCGACATCTCCTTGTAGCGCTCACGATCTACGGCGCCACCGGCAACCAAACCCACTATCGGTTCTCCAATTTCTCGATCAATTCAGGGCTATCGCCTGATCTCTTCAGATTCGTTCCGCCAGATGGAGCGCGCAAGGTCAGAATCGCCGAACCTTCACGCAGAGGAAAGTAAATTGTCGTTGCATTTCCCACAACTCTTGATACGGTGGCCGCCGTTTCGCGGCAAATCTAACTTCAGGAAAGGAGCCTCGATATGAAAAATTGGTCATGGGCAGTTGCAATGCTGCTAGTGGTGGGAATCGGCGTCGGTGCATGCAAACGAGCGGCCCAGCCGCCTGTGGGCGAGCCGCCGGCAGCTGGTCAGGCGGCGCCGGAGCAGAAGACCGCTCCTGAAATGGGGGCGCCTGCAGCGGGCATCTTGCCGGATGAGATAGCCGGGGCACTCTCAAAGGCCGTTTGTGGCCGGATGACGGAGTGCGAAAAGGCCAAGCAACAGGGGCAGGCTCAACCGCCGGTGAGCGCGGAAGACTGCACCAATATGATGTCGAAAGACCTGGCACAGGCGCTGCCTGAGAAGGCAAAGGCCATCAACCGGGACCAACTGACAACCTGTGTGGCCGCCATCACAAAGGCTACTTGTGAGGAATTAAACGCCCCCACGGCCCCGAAGGGCTGCGAATTTATGGATTGAAATCCTGAGCGAGCCCCGAAAATATCTACTAAAAGGCCCGCCGATCGGCGGGCCTTTTAGTTTCTTAAGGGCTTCCCCGTCATTAGCATGTGCTGGATTCGCTCGTGGGTTTTTTCCATCCCGCATAGTTGTAGAAACACTTCGCGCTCCAAATCGAGGACATCCTGTTCGCTAGTTTGATGAACGGTAGAGTAATTACCGCCGGCAAGGACATAGGCAAGTTTTTCCCCAATGACGACATCGTAGTCGGTGATCTGTCCTAACGCGCGCGCCTCGCGCACGGCGTTCACCAGCGCCATCTCTCCTCCCTTTCCAGGCAGGGCGATATCGGTTCGTGGTGTCCCTGGCTGGTATGTCTTCGCCAACGCCAACAGACTCGCCTTCGCATCTGCAAGGACCCGATCCCCATCGATCGTATAGGCGTCGCTTGCGCGAAGATACCCGATTCGCTGCGCCTCTTTCGCCGACGTCGCCACCTTGGCAAACGCAATCGTCTCGAACGCCCGCCTGACCTTCGGAAACGGCCCGCCGTCTTTTGGAGACATCCAGATCTGACCTTGCTCCTTTCGCTCCACAGCACAGACCGCCTCCATCCGAAGGAGCATGTTCTTGCACCCGCCCCCGGCTGGGATTAGGCCAACACCCGCCTCAACAAGACCTATATATGTCTCGGCCGCGGCGCAAATACGGCTGGCAGCTAGCGAGAGCTCGCACCCTCCTCCGAGCGTTAACTGAAAGGGTGCGGCTACGACCGGCTTGGCGCAATATGTCATCCGCTGCGCAAGTCCTTGGAAGACTCGAACGATTTCATCAATTCGTTTCCAGTTTTGTTGTTGGGCCTCCAAAAAGATCAGCATCAGATTGGCGCCCACGCAGAAATTGGTCCCCTCGTTGTGCAGGATCAACCCAGCCCCCCGTGCCTCGGCTTCGTCGAGCCCCCGCGTGAGCATCTGGAGGACGCCCTCGTCAATTGCGTTCATCTTCGTATGGAACTCGACACAGAAAACACCGTCGCCAAGATCCACAAGGGTTGCCGAGTCGTTGGTAGCAATAGGGGTGCGAGCCGCCTTTGCCGCTGCAAGGGTCAATATACCTGCCGGTTGTGTAACGGGGCAATGCCCTTTAGTGCTCAGATCGAAATGCGTGGGCGCCTGCATCGTGCCACCGTAAAATGTTCCGCTCCCTTTCGTAAGCACCTGCTCAGCGAGCGGCGGTGCGGCCCGTCCATCCTTTGCCAGCCGCTCAGAAACCTTTGCTACACCTAAGGCATCCCACATCTGAAATGGGCCCATCTCCCAGTTGTATCCCCAGCGCATCCCGCGATCTATATTGACGATGTCGTCTGCGATATCTGGCACGCGCTCGGCGGCATAGCAGAGCAGGTCCGACACGAGCGGCCAGGCGATCCGGCCGGCATCGTCGTCAGCAAAGACGACCGTCCGCAACCTCTCTCCGGCATCCTCGATCTCCCGCACAGCACCGAGCGATGGCGCCTTGAATTTTTGCTGCGCGCGATATTCGAGTGAGGACCAATCGAGAGACAAGATCTCCCGGCGGCCGTCCGTTTGCTTCTGTTTCCAGTAAAACCCCTGTCCCGTTTTATTGCCTAGCCATTTCTTCTCCACCATCTGTGCGCAAAACGGCGGGAGCTGAATCCGCTCCCGCGCGGTATCCCGCGGGCAACGTTCGTATGTGTCACGCGCCACATGGGCGATCGTGTCCAGCCCGATCAGATCCACTAGCCGGAAGACAGCGGTCTTCGGCCAGCCGATAGCCGGTCCCATCACCGCATCCACCTGCTCGATTGTCCAGCCCCGTTCAACCATCATCTGCAGGGTATTCCCGATCGCGAAGATCCCGATCCGGTTCGCGACAAATCCGGGCGTGTCCTTTGCCCAGACGACACCCTTGCCCAACGTGTCGGTGAGAAATCCTTCCATCGTCTTCAAAACAGACGGATCGGTCGCTGATCCGCCGACCAGTTCCACGAGCTTCAGATACCTGACCGGATTAAAAAAGTGGGTGATGCAGAATTGGCGCCTGAACTCAGCCGAGCGCCCCTCGGTGAGGAGTTGCCAACTGATCCCGGAGGTATTCGAACTGACGATCTGCTTAGGCTTTAGCAACGATTCCAACTTGCCATAGAGTGACTGCTTGGCCTCCCGCTTCTCTACGATAGCCTCTACGATCCAGTCGCACTCGGCGATCTTCTGAAGATCCTCCATCAGACTCCCCGGCGTGATTAGCTTCATATCAGCCGCATCGTACAACAGTGCCGGTTTGGCCTTTTTGAGCTGCTCCAGGCCCTGGACAACGTCCTCTTTCTTGAGATCGAGTAGCAGGCTCGGGATCCCGGCATTCGCCAAATGGGCCGCGATCCCCCTCCCCATGATCCCCGCACCTAGGACGGCAACTTTTCGGAACATACGCTACCCCACCCTTCCCTCCCCTTCCGCCAGAGGCGGACACGGTACAAAGGGGAGGGAACCTAGTTCAACAACTCAACCACAGTGGCGATCCCCTGCCCACCGCCGATGCATAGCGTTTCCAACCCGATCGTCTTGTTCCGATCGCGCAGTGCGGTGAGCAATGTGGCCATAATCCGCGCGCCGCTGCACCCGAGCGGGTGACCCAACGCAATGGCCCCACCGTGGACATTGAGTTTGGCTTGGTCCATCTCGAGGGCCTTCATTACCGAGAGTGTCTGCGCGGCAAAGGCCTCGTTGATCTCGATCAGGTCCACATCTGAGAGTTTCATCCCGGCGCGCTTGAGCGCCTTCGGCACCGCCACGATCGGCCCCTCTCCCATCGTCGCCGGATCGACACCACCGACGGCCATCGCCCGGATCTTCGCAATGGGCTTGGTCCCCAGTGTCTTCGCCTTTGCCGCCGACATGATTATCACCGCCGCGGCCCCATCGGTGAGAGGACTCGAATTTCCCGCCGTGACCGTGCCGTTTTCGAGAAACGCGGGTTTCAATTGGGCCAATTTTTCGAGCGATGTCTCTTCGCGCGGTCCTTCATCGGTATCGGCTGTTTTTATCGTCCCATCCGGCTGCGCCGCATGGACCGGAACAATCTCCGTCAACTTCCCCGCTCTCTTAGCCGCGATAGCCTTCTGATGCGAACCCAAAGAAAATCTGTCCTGTTCTTCGCGGCTTACCTTCCACTTTTTCGCCAGCGTCTCCGCCGTCTGTCCCATCCCGATATAGGCCGCCGGGGCCTCTTTTTTCATGAGCAGCGGATTCAGCGACGGATTGAACCCCCCCATAGGGACATGGCTCATCGATTCTGCGCCACCTGTCACAAAAACCTCTCCGTTCCCGGCCCATACCGCTTGGGCAGCCATATTGATCGTCTCAAGCGACGACCCGCAGAACCGGTTGACCGTAGCGGCCCCGGTGGAAAATGGAATCCCCGCAAGGAAACTGATATTGCGTGCCAGATTTAACCCCTGTTCGCCTTCCGGCATCGCGCAGCCGATCAGGACATCTTCAATCTCGTCTTTGTTAAGTTGCGGGAGCCGCTTGAGCGCTGCCCGGATCACCGCGGCGCCCAGGTCGTCAATCCGCGTATGGACAAATTGCCCCTTATTCGCCCGCCCCATCGGACTTCGCACCGCACACACAATCACGGCATCGGTCATAGCAGATCCCTCCCGATTGAGGTTCTACCAAGAGGAGGAGACAAAGCCAAGGACTTCCCATTTTTCCGCATGCAACATAATAGCCCATGTGCGACACATGACATTTGCCGGCCCCTAGGGCAAAGGCTGCGCGACGGCTCTTTTCGACCGGCGGGTCCTGACACCGGTTGCTCCCCAGTCCTCGCTGCTCGCTGACTAGCACTTAGCTCATGGCATACTCCTAGCCGACGCTGCGCGGCTCCGGACCAGGGGGCCCCACCGGTGTCACCCGCCGGGCATCATCAGCTGCCCGCCGTCGCTGAGCCCGCCTTTGCCCGGGGGCCTGTCTGATGCGTTGGGCACGGCGCAGATAGCACACATAGCTTTCGGAAAGCGGCGAGGCCGGGGCGGTGGGTGAGGGATATGCGCAGCGAGCCGCATCGATGGTTATGACGCTGCGGCGAGCGAGGATAAGCCGCGACGAGGCCCGTAAGCCGAGGAGACGGCGGCCCGAATCCCCCGACCCCGGCCGAGGCCGCATCCGGGGAATGTCGCACAAGGCCTATTATG
>JACPFG010000135.1 GCA_016183125.1 Deltaproteobacteria bacterium | reverse complement strand
CGAAAAATGGCCGCTCAAAAAACGGCTCCGTGAGCGGCACACGGACCACTTCGTCTCCCTCTGCGTTAAAACCGATCGCCTCGCGTTCCGTGTGCGTAAATCGGGTGATGATCTTGGGCGTGTTGCCGAATAGGAGAAAGGCCGCCAGTAGTTTCGGATCGTGCCGAACCGCCTTGTATGCGGCAATCGCATCCTCCACCCCAGGACCGAATAGCTCGTGGAGAAACTCTCGTGGCACATGCACCGGCGGGATATAGTAGACGTTCGGCTCCGTACCGAATTGCGGGTAGAGCGGCAGGGCCACCTTCCTTACGTGCACGATATAGTCGAGCGGATTGTCCGCGCGCGCCTGGTCCGGTTTGGAGAGCCAGCCCTGCAGCCTGATCTTGCCGATGCAGGTCTGCACGCAGCGCGGCTGCTCCCCCTTTTCCAGCAGCGGATAACAGGCGATGCACTTCTCGGAGGTGCGAGTCACCATATTGTAAAAGGTCTTTTTATAGGGACAGGCACGCACGCACTCCTTGTATCCACGGCAGCGGGTCTGGTCGATCAGTACCACACCGTCCTGTTCCCGCTTATAAATCGCCTTGCGCGGGCAGGCGGCGAGGCAGGCCGGATAGGTGCAGTGATTGCATATCCGGGCCAGATAAAACATCCAGACGTTGTGGATCCCCTGAAAGAAGGCCCCCTTTTCGACCGTCCCGCTCACCTCGTCTACTCCTAAATTGGGATGTGCATAGTCACGATGGTCCGGCAGATACCCAGCCACGCGCTCACCCGTAGGCGCCGATTCGAAGACCGTCTTCCCCGCGTACTGCGTCCCGTGCCACTCCTGCGGACCCATTTGCCCAAGCAGATTAACGTCCCATGCAGTGGGATAGAATCCGTACGGCTTGGTCTCGACGTTGTTCCAAAAGATCGGCTCCTGGCCCTTGCCGGATGTCCAGGTGGTCTTGCAGGCGACCGTGCAGGTTTGGCAGGCGATGCACTTGTTCGGATCGAAGATATAGGCCACCTGTTTGGCCGGACGCCTATCCTCGTACGGATATTCCATCTCCCGTCCCAGCTGCCAGTTCTTCACTTGGGTCATTGTCGTGCCCTACCTCCCCCAGCCCCTCCTTACATCAAAGGAGGGGAGGTTAGCCCTTCATCTTCACAAATCCGCCACGTATGAATTGCAACATTGCGCTGCCCTCGTAAGTGGGCCTTAATTCCATCTCGGCGGGCCGCCACCTTCCCTTACCGTTAAGCCCACCCGCCTCCGCCCGTGTTATTTTCACGAAGGCCTCTCGCGGCGCCCCGGTGGGACAGTGTACGTCCGGGGCAAACCCCTTCCCGATCTGCTGGCCAACCAGGTCCTTGCGCACGAGGCTGTCGGTCATCCATGTAGGCTTGAGCCACCCGCGTGTGCAGCTCTGATGCGAGCCGGTGCGAAATAGGGCCTGGTAGCCGGTGTCCGAATTTTTCGCCAGGCCGTCTGCCCGCTCGGCAGCGCCCTTAACCGAGCCGAACGTCGCCCCGTACATATTGTGCCACATCCGTGTCACCCCGCGCGGCGTGCCCGGATAGTAGCGGGCCCGGCAGATGAGCCGAGTCATCGGATATGCGGGATCGCTCGCCTTCCAGCCGCGGTACGGGCGATCTTCCGGATCGGCGTCGATGTAGACGTAGTCGCCGTCTTCCACATTCAATTCTTTCGCGTCGGCCGGGTTGATGTCGACATATGCCTCGGCCACAAACGGCATCCGTTTGTCCTCCCGCCGGATATCGCCGAAGGGCCCGAACCAGAGCGCAATGATATCGAGGTCTGCCGGCGTTGTGTGTGCGCCGTGGCGGTATTTCGGCGTGTGGAAGATGAAGCGATACCCTTCCTTCATAAGCGGATGTCCTGTCGCCGCCACCGCACCCCACGGTTTGACCACGTGGCGCGCCTGGCGGGCATCTGCGCCCAGTTCGGTCGCCGCCACGCCGTACTGTTCGGGCGTGGTCGGGCGCAGCGCAGGATGAGGCTTAGACACGATCACGTTGGGCTCGTAGAACGTCGAGTCGATCGGTTCCCGGTAAACGGGGAGATTCTCACCGGAGGCAACGAACTCCCGCTCGCCCCGATAAAATTCCAACCGCCCGGTCCTCGTATAATACGGCTTCTCCTCGCTCCCCTGCTCCCAGGCCCCAACCTTCGGCGTGGTCCTGGTCATAAGTAGCGCCGGGATTCCCTCCTTCGCCTTTGCCTCCAGATCGGAGACGCTGTAGCCCTTCGTTGCATTGCTGGCGTCCACAACACGCTGCAGGTAGACCTCTGCTCGCTTGGTGTGGACGAAATGCCAATACTCCTCGCAACGCGGATCACCGATAATCTCGCCCAAGGACTTCGCTATGCCGGCTGCCACCTCCAGATCGGACCGAGTATCGTGCACGCGTGGGAGCGGCGTGCGGGGAAAGGTATAGAGGAACGGATTGGTGACCGAGATCGTCATGTCCGGGAATTTAAGCTCGGCCCAGCTGTCGACCGGAAAGACGACATCGGCATACTCGCACGATGCCGTCCACCACCAATCGCTTACCGCGACGAATTCCACCTTGGGGAGTGTGTTGATGATCGTCTCGTAATGGCCCTTGGCATTGCCGATCAACGAGTTGGAGTTGGAGACGCAGATCGACTTGGTCGGTGTCGGGATATGGGACGCCCCGGTCAGCAGTTCGGAGCCCATCCGTAATACCGTGTCCCCATGGTTCCAGTAGTGAACCGACTCGGCCGTGTAGTAGCCCTTCACCTTTGCCGGCAGGGCCGTCTCCAGCGTGATATGAAACGGGTCCTCCATCGCGTACTGTCCGATCCCGCTGAAGAACGACAGCCGATAGTTGCCCGCATAGCTGCCGACATTGCCGCCGACCTTGCCGATGTTTTCGGTAAGCGCGGCCAGAAAGAAGACCGCGCGGTCCTTTAAGTCGCTATTGAAAAACTGGTTGGGGCCCATGCCCAGCGCAAAGAGCGTCTTGCCCCGGTTCTCGGCCATCGTGCGGGCCACCTCGCGAATACCATCTGCCGGCGCCCAGGTGATCGAGGCTGTTGACGCCGGATCGAAGTTAGCCATGACATATTCTTGCAAGAGATCGAATACCGGCCTTACGGCAACTTGCCCTCCGCCCGCTAACGTCACGGTAAACGTCCCAGTGAGCGCCGCCTGCCGCTTTCCCGCATGGTAGCGCCGCCCATACTCGTCGCGCGTGAGCGGCACCGGCTTCCCCTCTTGCTCGTCCCAGATCACCGCATCCCCCCAGGCCTGGCGCAGCTCTTCTGATGTCAGCGGCGTCTTCTGTTGCGTGGGAGGCGGCGGCTTGATCCCCTTGGGGAGGACCGCGAGATTGTTGGTGAGTGTTGCGTTGCGATACTCCGGCCAGACGGCGTCGGCGGTAAGGAGTTCCAGCGTATCCATCCGCACGAGACACGGCAGATCGGTGTAGGCCCGCAGGTATTCCGGATCGAAGCGATAATCGTAGTTCTCGAGATTCCGGATTTGGGTGTAGACCATGACCCCGAAACAGCCGAGAAGCCGTGTTTG
>JACPFG010000045.1 GCA_016183125.1 Deltaproteobacteria bacterium | reverse complement strand
TGTACATTGCCGACCGGATTAAGGAACGGATGATTTCTTCCGCTGCAGTCCCCATAAACTCCTTGACCCCTTCGCGCTGGGTGATTTTTCCTGCGACCACCGTCAGAAATTTTTTTGCCTTGCCCCCAAGGCCCGGAATGAGCTTGTCAACCGGGATCAAATTGGCGCCCGCGCTGAGGCCGACTGATTTCCAGCTAAAAGGATCTTTCTGAACCCCCGTCAGAATATTCAACTTCTGTGTGACTGCATCGCTGACTGCCCCTGAAGTGGCTCGTCCTACAGTGTAGGCGCCTACAGGTCCACCGACAACCATTCCTACTGAACCTGCGTAGAAAGCAACGCAACCCCCTGCGAAGTTGCCCACGTAGCCCCAGCCGGAAAAATTAGGTTTCCAGCTCAAAGTTGTCATACTACCTAAAGCGGTCTTTCCGATGTCCCACAATCCCGTCCCGATGACCCCCGCCGCCCCACCTGCAACACAAGGAATGAGGACTGCAGGAAGAGCAAAAAGCCCGCTGGGGTCGGAGAAGCTCATCGGATTATTTTCAGTGTACGTATATTGGTTGATCCCCCCCGCCATCCCGATCGGGTCCTTGCTGATAAACCGCCCCTGGGCGGGGTCGTAATAGCGCGCGCGCATGTAGTAGAGGCCGGTTGTCGCGTCGGCCTCGACGCCGAGCGCGCCGGCGAACTTGTACGGGTTCGGCGTGTTTCCGGTTTGCGAGAGCACCTGGCCGAACGGATGATAGAAATAGCGGTCGGTCACGTTGCCGTCCTTATCCGTGAGCGCCGCGATATTCTGCTGGGCATCCTGATGGTAATATCGCGCGTTTTGACCGTCCGCCGGGATCCGTGCCAGGAGGCCAAGGCCGTAGACATAGTATGCCGTCGGCGTGTTCGTGTCGTTCAACTCCGTCAAGACGGTCGAGAGCGACCCAGTGGTGTCCACCATGTAGCGCGTCACGGCCCCGTTGTTCGTCTGCTCGATCCGCTCCCCCTCGGGGCCGTAGAGATAATTCGCGGTGCCGGTCGCGACCGTGGCCTGCGGCAAGTGGTCCCTTATATCGAAGGCGTATGTGGCGGGTCCCAATCTTCAGATACTGGTCTTCCGCGTTCGGCGTATATGTCAGGTCTTTCTCTACGAGCGCGGCGGTCGGTTCCGGCGCCAACGCAATGCTCTCGACCTGCGCCCGCCCGTCGTAGCCGATCGTTTGTGACGCGAGGAGCGCCCCACCCTTCTGGTGCGTAATGCTTTTCACGCGCCCGTCGTCGTAATAGGCATAGGTCGCCGTTGTCCCATTCGGATACGTGATTGTCTCGAGTCGCCCCACGGCGTCGTAGCTGTAGGAAGTCACACCCGGCGGGGTGAGCCAATCGGTCACCGTGGCGAGTCGCCCGGCGTCGTCGTAGGTGTAACTGACCGTCTTGTTCCCCGGATATGTGATAGTCTTGATCTGACCGTCCGGCCAATAGGTGTAGCTGAGCGTCTTGTTCCATGGGTCGGTGGCGGTTGCGACCCGGCCCTCGGGATTATACGTGAAGCTCCGGCTCCGCGTCGTGCCATCCGCCTCGACAATAGTGATTGCTTCCACCCGATCGGTCTGTCCCTTGAATGCAATCGTCCGTTTGGCCCCATCCGCATACTGGATCTCCTTCAGTCGTTCGCCATCATCATAGATGAAAGTGGTCGTCTCGCCCTTCGCATTCGTCGCGGTCTTAAGCAGCCCGCCGGGATAGTAACCCATTGTCTGCTTCGTCACACCGTTGAAGGATTCAACCTCCACCCGTCCCAAGGCATCCGGCGACCAGGACGTGGCGCCACCCTCCGGATGCGTTAGCCCGGTGAGATCGGCGTTGAGATTATATTGAGCGACTGTCTCGCCTTGTGCTGGGGCGGCAATCGTGCGGAGCCGGCCGAGGACGTCATATGCCGTCGCCGTCGTAAACTTGGTTGCTGGTTTGGCCGGATCGAAGGGCCCGGCGTGGCTGGTGATCTCTCCGTCATCGTTATAGCCGAGCTCGATCTTGCGCCCGGCCGGATCGGTGATCTCCTTGGGGCGCCCGAGGAGATCCGGTACGACGCTCACGGCCTGATTCAGGCCGTTGGCGATCGACTTCACCGTCCCCATCGGATCGGAGACGAGACTCGCAAACCGCTGTGTCGGATCGGTGATCTTGGCGCGATACCCCAAGGGATCGTAGGCGTACACTGTCGTGTGATTTCCGGGCGACGTGACACTCGTGCGCTGGTGGATCGCATTGTATCCATAAGTGATCTTTCCCGCCGGTGTCGTCGTGCCGGTGAGCCGGCCCGCGTCGTCGTATTGAGAGGTCACGATGCCGCTCGGCGATTCGACCTTCTCCACCCGATCCCGTTTGTCCGGCGTGATGATCGTCTCGCGGCCGAACGGATCGGTGATTTTTGTGATGTTGTCGTTCTTGTCATAGGTGTACGTAATGGCCTTGCCTATAGATTGAAGATACGGATCGGCAATGCTTGTCACGCGCTGGCTGACATCGTAGTCGAAGTGGGTGATCTCTCCGCCAGGGCTCGCGGTCGTCGGCGGCGAAACGATGTCGGTCAATTTTCCCCAGCCGTTGTAATTGAACATTGTCACATGCTGCATCGGGTCTTTCATTGTGGCCAATTCGCCCGACGGAAGATACGAATATTCCACGGTGAACGGCTCGATGTCGGGGCCGGTCCCATCTACCTTTGCGAGGTCGTCCCCCTCGTACGTGTGCTTGAGCGTGAGTCCGAGCGGCGTGACGTGGGTATCCACCAGATCCGTGCCCGGGTAATAGGTCCATGTGGCCGCGACTTGATCGGGCGTCCCGGAGGCATCGGTCAATTTCGTCAGGTTCCCGCGCGGGTCGTTGTATTCCCACGTGGTGATTTTGCCATTGGCATCGGTCATCTTCGTGCGCTGGTGATTCGCGTTATACTCATACGTCACGAAATCGGTACCCGTCGGCGCCGTATGTTTGACGAGCCGATAGAGCGGATCGTACGTATAGATATGCGTGCGCCCGCCGGGGAACTCCTCAGTCGCCGGATCGGTCACGGTCGTTTCCCACGGATTCGGCGTGTCATACGCAAACGTCGTCGTGTTCCCAAGGCCGTCCTGTTGGGTCAGCACGCGGCGGTCAGTCGGATCGCTCGCGCTATACGTGTTGGTGACCAGCGGCTTCCCATCCCGCTCGATGATCTGGGTCAACCGGTTGGCCGGGTCGTAATTGAAGGTAAAGGCGTTGCCGCGCGCGTCCGTGACGGTTTTGAGGCGATCCCCGTCATATGCGAAGAGGATTGTCCGGAGGCCTTGGTTGCCTTGGCTGCCTTGAACATCCCACACCTCGGTGAGCTTCAGCGAATCACTTGACTGATAGGAGAAGATCAACTTCTCGCCGAGCGCATTTCGCACCGACGTGAGGCGTTTTAATCCGCCGTCTTCGTAAAAAAGCGCCATGGTGTTCCCGTGCCGGTCGGCGACACTTGTCAACTGGCCGCCGGTAAAATCCCATACGGTCTTTGTCCGCTGGAGGATCGTGAATGAGCCGGGCGCGTTCTTCGTAATCGTATCGAAGACACCGGCCGCCGGCGTATACGTCCCGTCCCAGTTTCGCTTATACCAGTCCGTGTGCCCATCGCCCCAGCGGATGTAGACATCGCCGGGCGAGCCGTCGGCGTTCGTGTATTCCAGCGCATAGATATGGAAGCTATGCGTCCAGCCGATGCCCAACGGCCCGATCGTGGTATCGAGCGAGTTGTACGCGCGGTCAAAGATGAGCGACGGTCCGCGGGTGATGCTCGCCAGGTCCGTGTGATGATACGTGTAGTTCCCGTTGGCCGTGTTCACCGGATCGTCCGAACAGGCGTTCTGCAGCTGGCACATGCCCCAGTCGGCCGGTGTAAAGGATGGTGTGGTCCCGGGTTGTGGCGGTGTCGCCGGCGGTTTGATGTTCATGTCGAGTTGCAGCGCCGCATTCGTGTCGTTCGACGAGAGCGTGACGGTCGCCGATTGGGAGTCGGTGATCTGGTTGCTGTTAAAGATGACATTCAAGGTGTCTTTCGCGCCGGGCGCCAGGCTCATCAGGCCCGCGACGCTAGCGCCGCCATTCAGCCGGATAATGGCCCACGTGGGGATGTTGGCGAGGGAGTAATTGAGGACGGCGTCTCCCGTATTGGTGACGGTGATCGTTTGACTCCCATCCAAAGAGCCGGAAGGGATCGTGACACTGAGCGATGCGGGGGTGTAGTTGAGTTTCGGCGCAGCAATCTTCGTTAACGTAAACGAGGCGGTCACCGTGCCGCCGTTGGAAATAGTCGCGGATTGGGACGGGGGATTGTAGTACCCGGGGGCGGAGGCCGAGACGGTATAGGTCCCTGACGGCAAATCGCTTGCGGTGTAATTCCCGTTGCCGCCGGTCATAACCGTAACGGTGATCGGGCCGGCCACGACGATCGTCGCTCCGGCGATGGGATTCCCATTCGTATCCACAATCACGCCGGTCACTTTGCCATACTGCTCAAGCGTTACCGTGATGGTATCCGACCCCACTTGCCCTGCGGAATCGTAGCAACGGACCAGGAGGTCATTCGGTCCCGGTAGCAGCGGGATTTTGAGGTCGCCGGGGAACAACCACTCGCTCCCGAAGGCGGTGGTGTCATCGAGGGACCACCCCGAGCCCGGTGTGCTGTTTTCAAAATGGACGTAGTCGATGTCGCCATCCTCATCCAGGCACTTGCCTGTGAAGGGGATGGGGGTCGAGCCGACCATGAAGTTAATCCCGCCATTCGTGGTGATATAGACGACGGGGGAATGCTGCGGCCCTGGCGCCGCGGTGGGCCCGGTCACCGTAATCGTTGCGCTCGCGCTGTTTTCCATCGTGTCTTTGCATATCGCCGCGATCGTGTTGCTTCCAGACGCCAGGCCGATCGTGATCGCAAAATTGTCGCTGTATGGGAGGAGCCCCAGGACGGGTCCCTTGGTCTCGTTGGTGGCGAGGTTTGTTACCTCAACGGAGAAGAGATTGCCTGCGGTATCCGAGCACGTTCCCTTGACCTCGACCCAATCGGTCCAGAAGCTGCTGCCGTTGGCAGGCGATGTGATCGTTGTGGAGAGACTGCCACCACCGCAGCTGCTCCAATAGAACGTTCGTTCATAACTATTATTCGATTCGTCCGCCTCTGTGATCTGATTATAACCGTCCGTCACCAGCCGCAAAGTGTGGAAGCCTGAGGCGATGGTATAGGACAAGTCGTACAGGGTCGCTTCTGCGCCCGGCGCCAAATTGCCACCGGGCCAGCTTGCGTTCTCCAGCAGCGTCCCATCGAGAAATAATTCCACAAAGTACCATGAGTCGACGACATCTCCCTGGCCGATATTCTTGATCGCCCAGTCGATATATGTCGGCTGGCAGCCGGAGAGCGTGCCGACCGTGGTCGTACCGGTGACATTGGATGGAACGATGGGAAAGTCCCAGCCGGCCGGTGTAGACGGGGTGAGATCCGGCGGCAAGACGGTCGCCTTTAAGGTATATGAACCGCTGCCGGTGTAGACATATACCTCAATATAGAGCGAACCGCAGGTACTCGTGTCAATGGGCACCAATACCGTTTCATTCGCGGTACTCCCCGTACCTGATCCAGCTGGAATCCCAGCGAGAATCCAAGAGGGGTCTTTATACACCTTGATGTCGAAATCGGGGCCGCTCGGGCCCGTCAGGGTAACCTTGAGCGTGCCGGGTTTGCAGACGTAGACCTTCCACCAGTCGGTCCGATCGGATTCGTTCTGCAGATCCCCGGTGTAGGTCTGATCGAGGGAAAACGCCGTGGCCCCGGAATAGGTGTCATCCGCGCCAGATTTGATGACCCACTCCGGCGCGCCGAGTCCTTGAGCGACCGGCGCCTGCTGCACGGAGTCATCTAGACCACCGCATCCGATAAGAAAGAGAAAGGGAAGAACGCCGAGAAGGGTCCTGCGGATCACCTGCAGAGTCTTACTGCGCTGCGTTAGGGCACGCAAGCATAATTTTGCGTCATCGTGGAGTTGAGTGGGTAAATTGCGGTGGTTTGTGTAACGGAAAGCCACATGGGGACTGAAGAAAACAGCGATTGACGGGATGGAAAAACTTGGCATGAAGAGCGCAGCCCAAAAATGGGGCGGCTGCTCAGACGAGTAGCGGCCCCCCCTCTTCGGTGAAGAGGGGGACGGGGGGAGTTACGAACGATGAAATATCTGCTGAATGACCCGTCAACAAAGCACCGTCGCCGGCAGCTTAGACGAAGGCAAACCGATGCGGAAGCGTGTCTCTGGACGCATCTAAGAAGTGCTTCAAGAGACGGCAGCGGTGATGGAGGGCATCTGGGCTGCACTCATGCAATCGCATGTTCAGGAGGGTAACTCCCCCTAACCCCCTCTTATTCTAAGAGGGGGGACTCTAAGTCCCCGCTTTTACCCACTCGGAAACGCGAAGACCCCTTATAGATAACTCCGCAACTTTTTCTCCAGTTCCTCGCGGACGAGGAAGTCGTCTAGGTAGTCCGCATGATCGGTAGCGAGAGATATCACCGGCGAGCGGTCGTAGCGCTCGATCCAACGGTCGTAGAGGCACTGCAATTTCTTGAGATAGCCGGTCTGGATGGGGCCCTCGGCCTGGCGGCCCCGCCTGCCGATCCGCTTGCGCATCGTCCGCAGCGAACAAGTCAGATAGATGAGAACGCGCGGCGGTTCAAGGACGTCGAGGATCGTCTGATAGAGGTCCCAGTAGACGGCAAACTCGCGCCGTGGAATCAGCCGCATCCGGTGCAGATTGGCCGCGAAGATCTCCGCATCCTCGTAGATCGTGCGATCGAGCACCATTGGGCGCCTCGGTCGACGGGCCTGAAGATCGAGGTAGTGCCGAAACTTCTTGGTAAGAAAGAACATCTGCGAATGAAAGGCCCACGATCGCATGTCCCGGTAGAAATCAGTTAAATAGGGATTGATGTCTTGCGGTTCGAAGAACGGCTTGCACCCGTACGCCTTCCAGAGAAAATCGACCAGGCTCGATTTGCCCGCCCCCATATTCCCGGCAATCGCCAGATAGCTAGAACCCATAGCCGCCACGCGCAAGGACCTCGGCCGCAATCCGCCGCTTGGCCTGGCCCGTATCGCACGGTAGAAACGGACAAAACCGCTCCACCGCCTTCAGCTACGGCCCGTACACCTCCGCCTTCCCATCTGCAATATTAACGAGCGCCTGGCGCGCAAGGACCTTGAGCCTCGGTATCCGCTCCGCACAATATGTAGTGACTATCAGTTGGTGGAGATCCGTCGATGTTCCGGCACTGCTGCCGATCAACTTGAGCGCCCGTGCCACGGCGGAATCGACGGCGTAACACTCGATGATCAGGTCGGCCAGATCGAGGAGCAGCTGTTGCCGCTCTTCTATGGCCGGCCCGAACGTGTTTATCGCTATCCCGCCGACGTAAATGACCAATTTCTTGAGTTGATCGACCTGATCCTGCCAGGGGGCCAACGGCGCATCCGCCGGAACCGTTGGGAATCCCCCGCGGATCTCCCCCAAAATCTGTTGGAACACGCCTAAAAAATCGAGTGCCCCCTCGCCGATTCGGCGAAAAAGCGTGCCGGTAATGAGCAGCCGGTTTATCTCGTTTGTCCCCTCGAAGAGACGATTGATCCGATTGTCCTGATAGTACCGTGCCGGCCAGTAATCGAGAATAAAGCCGTACCCGCCGTGCATCTGCACCGCCTCGTCAGCCACGGCATGGATGGCCTCGGAACCGAATACCTTGACGATGGAGGCCTCGATCGCCAGGTCCTTGGTTACATCGCGGAGCCGGGCGTAGGCCTCCTCCGTCGCCATGTCCGTTCCCGCCATCGCCGCGTCGACGGTCCCGGCGTACCGATAGGCCAGTGACTCACCGACAAAGGTGCGGATCGTGCAATCGGCTATCTTTCGTTGAATCGCCTCGAAGGAAGAGATCGGTTTGCCGAATTGCTGTCGATCCTGCACATATTTGGCGCAGATTCCGATCAGACGTTTGCAGGCGCCTATACAAGCGGCTCCCAACTTGTACCGGCCCACATTGAGGATGTTGAAGGCAATCCGGTGGCCCTTACCGATTTCGCCCAAGACATTTTCCACGGGGACCTTTGCGTCCTGGAAGAAGAGAGGCACGGTGGAGGAGCCGTGAATCCCCATCTTGTTCTCCTCGCGGCCTATCGCCAGTCCCTCGGTGGTCCGTTCTACTAGAAAGGCGGTGAAGTGCTCACCGTCGACCTTAGCGAAGACCGTGTAGAGGTCGGCAAAGCCGCCGTTGGTTACGAAGATCTTCTCCCCCGTGAGCAGATAGTGACGCCCGTCCGGCGATTTTACCGCGCGAGTCTTGGCCGCCAGGGCATCGGATCCGGCGCCAGACTCGGTCAACGAATAGGCGCCCAGCAACTCGCCCGTGGCAAGCCTCGGCAGATACCTCTTCTTCTGTTCGTCGGTGCCGTAATAGAGGACGGGCAAGCTCCCGATACCGGTATGACACATCAATGCCACGATGAACGATCCCTGCCCCGTCGCGTTTTCGGCAATTGCGCTGGCGGTCGTCTTACCGAGCCCCATCCCCCCGTATACCTCTGGGATCTCGACCATCAGCAGCCCCAAGGCCCCCGCCTTCTTGAGGAGCCCAGGCAAGACGCCGGGCACCTTCGCCTCGATCTCGGCGTCGCAGACCATCACCTCTCGCTCGACGAACTCGCGTGTCGTCTCGGCTAGCTGGCGTTGTTCGGGCGACAGGTCCTCCGGCAGAAAAAAGTCGGACGCGGCTACCGGGTGTAGCAGAAATACGCCTCCCTGCGATGTCGGTTGAGTCATAGCCGTAGTGCGCTTCCAGGCCAGGCGCCCGGCCCTATCCCTCGCGCTTGATCCGCGCGATCCGTTCGGAAAGGAGCGGCAGGATCGCGAATAGATCGCCCACCACTCCGAAGTCAGCCTTCGTAAAAATCGGCGCGTCCTGATCTTTGTTGATCGCTACGATATATTTAGACGTTCGCATCCCGGCCAGGTGCTGAATCGCGCCGGATATGCCGCAGGCTATATAAAGCGTCGGATTGACGGTCTTGCCGGTCTGACCGACCTGATGATCGTGCGATATATAGCCGGCATCCACCGCCGCGCGCGAAGCGCCTACCGTGCCGCCGATCGCGTTGGCCAGCTCGCGAATATATTTAAAATTTTCACTACTGGCCAGCGCCCTTCCACCCGATACGACGATCTGTGCCTCTGTTAAATCATCATCTCCACGTTCTTCTTCGATCGTCTCCTTCACAACGGCCCGCATCTGGCCGGGATCGGCGGCCTGCGCACGAACCTCGGCCTTGCCGTTCTTATTAGGTTCCGGCACTGGAAAGACATTGGGCCTGACGAGGACCATCTGTGGTTCGCTCTTCACGATGCAATCCACGAGGGCCTTGCCGGCAAAGATCGGGTGGCGGGCAACCACCTTGCCGTCCGCAACCGTGATCTGCACGGCATCGGCGATCAGCCCGGTTTTGAGCCGCATCGCCACGCGAGGGAGGCAATCTTTACCCATTGGAGAGGCTGCAGCGAGCACTACAGACGGCTTCGTTGCCTCAATAAATTTGGTAAGGAGAGTGGTGAACCCATCGCTATTATACTGGGCCGCCATGGCCGGTGTCTCAAGTATAGTCACTACCTGTGCGCCATACCGGCCCAGATCCTCGGCCAAGGCTTGCAACCCTTCCCCCACTAGGACGGCGTGAACACGTCCCTGCAGTTGCGGGGCAAGTTCTGCCGCCTTCCCCACTAGTTCGAGGGAATAGCGTTTCAGTCTCCCCTTCTCATGCTCCGCAATGACAATAATATCGCCCATTTATATCACCTTATGGCAAAGCCGGCTCTTCGCGTCACACCACTTTTGCTTCCTCTCGCAGCCACTTGACCAGTTGTTCAACGACTTCTGCCGGCTCGCCCGTGATCTTTTTACCTGCCTGGCGCTCCGGCGGCAGCATGTGTTTGACCGGCTCAACCTTGCGCACCTCGCCGCTCAGAAGCTCGCTCCCCTTAAGCTCTACCATCGGTTTGGCTTTTGCCTTCATGATCCCAGGTAGCGATGGATAGCGCGGGGTATTAAGACCCTTTTCGCAACCGAGCAGAGCCGGCAGCGACAAGTTAATGACCTCTTTGATGCCGCCGGCCACAGGGCGCTGGACCGTAAGCGTCTTTCCGTCATCACCAACTGTAATCTTTTCGACGATGGAGACGATCGGCCGGCCTAGCAGCTCCGCTACACCCTGCAGCACCTGCGCATTGTCGTCGTCCACCGCCTGCTTACCGCCCAGCAGCAGATCGAACCCCTCTTTCTCCGCAGCCTTGGCAAGCATCAGCGCGGTCGTATAGGCACAGAGGGCCATGCCGGTCGTGTCGATCCGAATCCCGCGATCGGCGCCCATTGCGAGCGCCGTCCGCATCGCCTCGACTACTCGCGGAGGTCCTGCGGAGACGATTACCACCTCCCCGCCCCGTTTCTCCTTCAACTGGAGGGCCTCCTCGACCGCGAACTCATCATACGGATTCACGACCCATTTGATGTCCGATTCGTCAATGCCGGAGCCGTCGGGTTTGAGTTTAATCCTCGTCTCGGTATCAGGTACTTGTTTTAGCAACACGCCGATTTTCATAAGGATCCCGGAGTTCGGCTATTACATGCCGCTGCGCCGGATGCAAATGATATTGGTCATTTTCCGGTCGCGATTTGGCCCGGACCGCCTATAGGCAGTTTTTAGAGGTCCCCACAAGTAAAATAGCGTGACATCTCCCGGCGCCTTCCATATATTATCTTGTATGCGTTCTCTCTTTGCGGCGCTCTTTCTTGTGATCCTCCTCATGAGCCACGCGGCGATTGCTCGGGGCAGGCATGTATCGGCCCGCGATGCCAACCTCGGTGTTACATATGTAGGGATGAAGGCTAAGGGGGGATGGACGGCCGTCGTCATCGCCATCGAGAACCAGGGGACGCGGGACGCGACTTTTGAGTGCTGCGAGGCCTTCCTGGAAAACGCGGCGGGTTTCGCGGTGCCCGCGCTTGGCGGAGACGAGATGGCCGTGTTGATACGAAACAAGGCCAAGACCGCCGCAACGATCGGCGCACTCATCGGTGCCGGGCTAGGGATCGCGGGGGCAGTGGCCGATGTGGACGAACTTGTCTATGCCGCCGTCGGAATCGGAGTGGCCAGCGGTGTAACAGCGGTTGCCGGCGAGGCCTCAGCAGACAAGGAGCGCCGCAGCTTTGTGATCGACAACGTCTTCCGCGCCAGGTCCTTTCCTGCGGGGCTCAAGGTCGCAGGCGTTGTCTACTTTCCGCCGCGAAAGAGATGGCCCGACTCCAAACAGGCCCAAGCGATCCACCTTACCTACAAACTGGGTGGGATGCAGCACCGCGTGGCGGCCCAGATATCGCAAAAATAGTCACTCTCCTTATTTGACAAACCTGGGCAGCCTTGGTATCGCTGGCGAGAAATTCGCTAGGGGTGTCCTGCATAGCTTTAGCGAAGCAGGACTGAGAGAGACCCTTTGAACCTGTCGGGGTAATGCCCACGGAGGAAAGCGATGGATCTGATCATCAACGGCAAACCACGATCATTCCCGGCAAGACTTACGTTGCGCGATGTCGTCGAGTGGGTAAGCGGGCTTGGCCCCCACGTGGCGGTCGCGGTAAACGACACGGTCGTCCCTCGCACACGCTTGCGTGCGACGGCGGTGCAAGACGGCGACCGGATC
>JACPFG010000044.1:5084-19106 GCA_016183125.1 Deltaproteobacteria bacterium | reverse complement strand
TGGCTTCGCCCAGATCGGCAAGATACCAAGAGATTGTCGCAGGGACGTTTTCAAAATCCGATAGTAATTGTTCGAGTGTTTTCATCAGTTATTCCAATTTTTCGAACTATGCAATTTAATGGGTAATAATGCAACTCTATAGTATCTGGCCTTCACGTCGCCAGGAGAGGAAGTGTTTGCTAAATATATAATGCTATGATTCATTTTTGATTTCAAGCACTTGTTCTATTTTTGTGTCGAGGGATTTCAATTGGAGCACTTTGTTTACATTCTTCTCAGCGATGACGGTCGCTATTACACCGGGTACACGACCGATCTTGACCGTAGATTCAAAGAACATCAATCCGGATCTGGCGGAAAATTCACTCGTTCCTTCGGTGCAAATAAGATTCTGTACCGCGAATCCTACGGAACCAAATCCGCAGCGCTGCAACGGGAGGCGCAGATCAAAGGATTGACACGGGCGAAAAAAGCAGCACTTATCCGTTCGTCGATTGGGCCCTTATGAGTCTTTTCCTCATTATCATTGTCTCATTGACCGCCTCGTGTCTGACCTTCTTCTCCGGCTTTGGACTCGGCACGATCCTTTTGCCGGTGTTTGCGCTCTTCCTCCCCGTTCCCATGGCGGTAGCCGCCACCGCGGTCGTTCATGCCGCCAACAATATTTTCAAAGTCGGATTGATGTGGCGGCTGGCCGATTGGGCTATTGTCACGCGGTTTGGACTGCCGGCGATTGCCGCGGCCTATTGCGGCGCACGTGTGCTGGCCCGGCTTGCCGATTTGCCGACCATGTACGCGTATCATTTCCTAGGGATCGCGGCGCAGATGACTCCCCTCAAACTGCTTATGGGATTGCTCATCCTTGGGTTTGCCCTGGGCGAATTGCACCCAACACTTCAGCGGCTCTCTTTTAAGCGCAAATACCTTCCGCTCGGCGGCATGCTCTCCGGGTTTTTTGGGGGGCTTTCCGGTCATCAGGGGGCGTTTCGCTCCGCCTTTCTCTCGAAAGTCGATATCACCCCGCAGGCGTTCGTGGGGACAAACGCCGTCATTGGTCTCCTGGTGGATAGCACCCGATTATTTGTCTATGGAACGACGCTTTCGGTTTTCCATTGGGAGCGAATCGCCTCCAGCGCGGAGGGACGGATGATCCTCGCCGGAGCGACGGGGGCCTTCCTGGGCGTCGTGATCGGAAGACGATTTGTACACACAATGACGATGAAAACGATCCAGCACGTGACCGGCAGCCTCTTGATCCTCATCGGCGCCCTCCTGACGATGGGATTCATTTGACACTCGCCAATCCGTCAAGCCTCCCCAGCGAAAACTACCGCTGGCATTCGAACTGCAGGATCGCATGGGTGATGTCGAAGCGGTCGTCGAGAAGCGCGGCGGTTTGCGTGCGGATGGCCATGGTGGCGGAGACGGGGATATCATCCACGCGCACGTGCGCGGTCAGGGCGTACATGCCAGAGGTGATCTCCCAGACGTGGATGTCGTGTACGTCGTGAATGCCCGGCACGCCACGCACGAGTTCCCTCCGCACCAGCTCGATATCGATATGCCGCGGCGCCGCCTCCATTAACACGAGTACCGAATCTCGGAGCAACCGCCACGACCAGATGAGGATCAAGACGCAGATGAGAATAGAGAGGATGGGATCCACGATGTACCACTGCCACCGCCACATGACGAGCGCGCCACCGATGACGGCGACGGAAGAAAGGGTATCGCCCACCATGTGGAGATAGGCTCCCTTCACGTTGAGATTGTCCTTGCCGACGTCATGGAGCCCTTCGACTCGCTTCGTCCTTCAACAAGCTCAGGACTTCGCTCGCTCAGGGCACAGCCCTTGAGTGAGCAAGGCGGGTCGTTTTCGTAGCGAGGAGAAGGGTCTTGAGCGACGAAATGTTGAGCGACCGAAGGGAGCCGAAACATGAGGAGTCGAAAGACAGATATTTCGTCTACATCCTTTTGAAATGTGGCCTTGGAAGATGTTTTTCGAAATGCTCTGGGCGGGAGATATTTGCTAGCCAAGGGCAACGATGGCGGCGGTGACCGCGATATTTGCCAGGGCCAGTGGCACCATCACCTTCCAGCCCAGGCGCATCAGCTGATCGTAGCGAAATCGGGGGAGCGTCCAGCGAACCCAGATGAAGCACCAGCAGAAAAAAACCACCTTGGTTAGAAAAACGCTGATCTGGGCTAAGGCCACTAACAGATCCCGCGTGAACGGGGCTATTGAAAGATCGTCCGGGAGGAGCGCCGCCGCGCCGAGCACGCCTATACCGGCTAGCAGGCCGCCGATACCGAACACGAGAGATTCGTAATCCCGCAGATCCCCATATCGGGCCGTGGAATACCGCCGCAAAAATCTGCGACAGAGCAGTCCCCCGACGAGCATGGAGCAGACCCCAAAACCTACCAACGTCGGCCGCACAAATAGTTCCAGCTGTTGACGCACATATGCCCAGTCGATCCAAGGGATGTGCCAACCGCCAGCGAATAGCGCCGTGATGAGGCACGCCCCGACGACGATGTGTGCGTATTCGGCCATAAAAAATAGCGCGAATTTCATGCTGCTGTATTCCGTGTGATATCCGGCCACCAGTTCCGACTCCCCCTCCGGCAGGTCGAAGGGGTTGCGGTTCGTCTCGGCCAATAGCGCGGTGCAGAACAATACGAGCGCAAGTGGTTGGGTAAAACCGTACCAGGCCCAGAGCGGCCCGCGTTGTGCCTCAACGATGGCCGTTAAATTCACCGTGCCTGCGGAGAGCAACAGCGCGACTACCGCCAGCCCCATTGCCACCTCGTAACTGATCATCTGCGCCGAGGCCCGCAATCCTCCGAGCATGGTATAATTGTTGTTGGCCGCCCAGCCTGCCAGCATCACGCCGTAGACGCCTAGCGATCCCATGGCCAGGACATAGAGGAGGCCGGCATTAAGATCTGCTACCTGAAACGTAAATGAACGCTCTCCGATAGCCAGCGGGGCCGCGAATGGGATCACACCAATTGTGACGGTGGCGACGAACATGGCGATCATCGGCGCAATAAAGTAGAAGAAGCGGTGCGCGCGCGTCGGGACGATATCTTCCTTGGTGAGCAGTTTCACCACGTCCGCCAAGTTGTGTAGCATACCCCCGAGCCGGATGCCGAGGATTGCCGCGCGATTGGGCCCGCGACGGTCCTGGATATATGCGCTCCCCTTCCGCTCGAACCAGATCAGAAGCGGGATAAAATTCAATACTACGAAGACAACGACCAGTGGTTTAAGGATATCGACTAACATATCATTGCCCTGCAACCTTTTCAGCGATGGACCATGCAGGGAGGGCCTCTCCCTTAGGCGGGAAGGCGCGCTCGAACCTTTGCGCCATCCCCTTAGCATTGGTGAATGTCCCTGCCTGTTCGGCGAATGTCGCGAGCGGGAGGACAAGATCGGCCCAGGGGAAACAACTACCCCCGGAGATTGGGAGCCCTCGCGCGATGGGTCTCCAACGGACAGCGTCCTGATCCGTCCCCCAATTTGTCGCCAAGACGACGACAAATTCGGGACGCTCCTTTTCAACCACGGTGGCCTCCTCCGGCGTCAGCGTATCGAGGACGATGAGCAGACGCGCTCCGCCAGTGTATTCCCGATGGCATTTGAGCTCCTGCAGGCACCGCGTATTCGGATTCTTATCCGCGTGCCGAAGGATGTTGTCCTGAGTGGGGTTAGATGGCTGGCGCCAGGTCCCGAAGAGGAGCGACGTCTTCCATTGCTCACTGGCCAGACGCGACCAGGCGGTATTCTCCTCGTTTGAACACTGGGCGGAGAGGACAATACCGCGCTCGGCCGGAGGCACCTTTGCAAATGCCGCATTCAGTCGTTTAAGCGCCGCATCCCACGTAAGGCGGGCCCACCCACCGCCTGCCTCTTGCGCATATGGACTCGTGATCCTATCCGGCGCATTGACGAATTTGTACGTGAGTCGTCCTTCATCGCACATCCACGATTGATTGACCGCCTCGTTGTCGCGCGGGCGGTACCGGTAGATTACATCTCCTTGATGATCCATCCAGATGTTGCAGCCTGTCGCGCATCCGGCACAGATCGATGGAGTATTCTTGAGGAACCATACCCTTTTATTAAACCGAAAATCCCTATTAGTTAGCGCCCCCACCGGGCAGATATCCACGGTGTTGAGCGAATAGGCGTTTTTCATCCCTTCGTTCGCGAATGTGACGATAGTCGAGTGATCTCCGCGCTCCGCAACCCCAAGTTCATGGGTCTTGGCGACCTCGTCGCAAAACCGCACGCAACGCGTGCAGACGATGCACCTCTCGTCGTCCAGCATCACCAGCGGTCCAAGCGGCACGGCCTTCGGCTTGTGGACCTTCTCCTCGCGAAAACGATACGGCACGGCCGAGAACTGGAAATACTGATCCTGCAGGTCGCACTCGCCGGCCTGATCGCAGATAGGGCAGTCGAGTGGATGATTGATCAAGATAAACTCGAGAACCGACTTGCGCGCCTCTATCGCCTTTGGCGTCGTCGTGCGAACCACCATCCCATCTTGCACTAACGTGTTGCATGAGATCTCCAGCTTGGGCCGCCCCTCGATCTCGACCATGCACATCCTGCAATTGCCCGCTATCGAGAGCCTCGGGTGATAGCAGAAATACGGAACAGGGATATTCTGCTCCAGGCACACCTTAAGGACCGTCTTCCCTTCGGCAACGTCGTAGGTTTTGTCGTCTATCGTTATCTTCGGCATTACATCCACTCCGGGCCAGCGAACGGACACCGCCCTAATTTTATATGTTCTTCAAACTCGCTCCGAAATCTCTGGACGAAGCTTCGCACCGGCATCGCCAGGGCATCGGCGAACGTGCAGATGGTCCGCCCCTGCATATTGTCGGCCAGATCAAGGAGCAATCCCAGATCCTCCGTCAGTCCATGCCCCTGATCTACCCGATTCATGATCTTTTCGACCCAGCCGGTCCCCTCCCGGCAGGGCGTGCATTGTCCGCACGATTCGTGATGATAAAAATCCGATAAATTATCGAGCGCCGCCACCATGCACGTCGTCTCATCGAGTACGATCATCCCGCCAGAGCCGAGAAGCGTCCCGGCGGCCTGCAACGATTCGTAATCTAGATTCACCTGCATGGCCTCGTTCGCCGTTAAGACCGGCACCGAGGAGCCGCCGACGATAACGGCTTTCAACTTCCTCCCCTTCCAGACTCCGCCGCAATATTCCTGCAAAAAGGTGCGGAATGGGAACCCGAGCGGGATCTCGTATACGCCGGGCCGATTGACATGCCCGCAGACGCTCCAAAGTTTCGTCCCTGTGCTCTTCCCCACACCGATTGCAGCGTAAGCCTTGGCGCCATGTTCGATTATCCACGGCACGGACGCTATCGTTTCGACATTATTCACCGTGGTCGGGCAGCCAAACGCCCCCTTTACCGCGGGAAACGGCGGTTTGATCCGGGGGAGGCCCCGTTTCCCCTCTAGCGACTCGAGTAGTGCTGTTTCCTCGCCGCAGATATAGGCCCCGGCGCCGCGATGGGTATGGATCTCCAGATCAAATCCCGATCCCTTAATATTCGTACCGAGCAGGCCGTTTGATCGGGCCTCCTGCAGCGCCGCCTCGAATATCTCCCACTGCAGGAAGAATTCTCCCCTAATATATACGTAGCAGACATGCGACGAGAGTGCATAGCAGGCGCAGATAATGCCCTCGATTAACATGTGGGGATCGTTTTCGAAGATGGCCCGATCTTTGAACGTGCCCGGCTCGCTCTCGTCGGCGTTAACCACAAGGTATACTGGTTTGCCTGTATTTTTTGGGACGAAGCCCCACTTAACACCGGCCGGGAACCCGGCGCCCCCGCGCCCACGCAGGCCTGACGCCTTCACCTCGTCGATCACCTGCGCCGGGGACATTTGAAAGAGTTTTTTGAGCGATCCATAGCCGCCGCTTTCCACGTATGTGACGAGCTTGCGCGAGTTTGGCTTGCCCCAGTTTTTCGTCAGGATCGGTTCCACTACTTCAACTCCTCTAAGATTTTGTCCACCTTTTCCGGCGTCAGCTCTTCGTAATACCGATGTCCTGCCTGCATCATTGGCGCTGTCCCGCAGGAGGCGAGGCACTCCACAGTGGATAGTTTGAACCGCCCATCGGCAGTCTGTTCTCCCGCTTTTATCCCCAATTTCTTCTCTAGATATGCCAGCAGCTTAGCCGAACCCCGCAGCCAACAGGGGAGTGTACGGCATACCTGCAAGTGGTGCCGAGCGCACGACTTGCGCTGGAACATCGTGTAAAATGTGATCACTTCGTAAACCGCCGCCGGCGTGAGGTCGAGGACCTTGGCTACGGCCTCAGTCGCCTCAGCACTGATCCACCCCTCCTGTTCCTGCACCATCCAGAGGACCGGCAAGATCGCCGCCCGGCGCGCGGGATATCGCGCACAGATTGTTTCTATCTGTTCCAGTTGAGGCCCGCTGAAGGTAAATGCCATGTCGGGATGAATGCTTAGGGGAGTTCATTCGAAGAAGCAAGCCCGGCAGAAAAATATCCGTTTACCGGTCCAATTCCCCGGCGACGATGTTGAGCGAACCGAGCACGGCAATCGCGTCGGCAAGCAAATGCCCTTTGATGAGCTTAGGATAGGCCTGATAGATTGCAAAACAGGGCGGGCGGACCTTGATCCGGTACGGTTTCCCGCTTCCGTCACTCAAAATATAGAACCCAAGCTCGCCGTTGGCCGCCTCCGTATATCCGTAGACCTCGCCTGCCGGAGGGCGAATACCGAACATGATGATCTCGAAATGGCGTATCAGGCCCTCGATCGAATTATAGACCTCCGCCTTCGGCGGCAATGCCGACTGGGCCTCCGGGTTGATGATCGGCCCGTCGGGCAGGCGTGCAAGCGCCTGTTCGATGATCCGAGTCGATTGCCGCATCTCTTCAATTCGCACGATGGTCCGGTCGAAGGTGTCGCCGGCGACGCCCAGCGGCACATCGAAGTCGAACTCATCGTAGCAACAGTACGGATGTGCCTTGCGCACATCGTAGGCAACACCGCTCGCGCGCAGGCACGGCCCCGTAAAACCGTATGCAACGGCGTCCTCGCCGGCGATCGCGCCGACATCGCGCGTCCTCTCTAAAAAGATCCGATTCTTGACCAACAGGCCCGTGACATCCTTTACGGCACTACCTAGATCCTTTAGACATTTCCGCACGCCGTCGGCGAATCCCTCCGGCAGGTCGCGCGCCACGCCTCCTATCCGCGTGTAGGTATTGGTCAGCCGGGCGCCTGTTAAGGCTTCAACCCAGACGTACATCATCTCACGCACGTTGAAGAAATACCAAAAATTGGTGAGCGCTCCTATGTCTACAACATTGGTCCCGATCGCCACTAGGTGATCCATGATCCGCGAGAGTTCGGAGATGATCACGCGGATATACTGCGCGCGGCGGGGCGCCTCTATGCCGAGCAGCTTCTCCACCGCCAGCGCGTACCCCACGTTGTTCATCAGCGGCGAAACGTAGTTGAGCCGATCGGTGTACGGGATAACCTGCGTGTATGTATGGCCCTCCGACTCCTTCTCGAAACACCGGTGAAGATAGCCGATCTCGGGGACCGCGTCGGTTATAGTCTCGCCATCGAGTGTCAGCAGAATTCGCAGGGTCCCATGCATCGTCGGGTGTGAGGGCCCGAGGTTCAGATACATCTTATGCGTCTTGATCTCCATGGGCGTCCGATCGATAGCGAACGAGGTCGGCATATTAGGATATTAATGGGTCGGGTGTAGGGATCTTCTGCCTTTTATTGCGCGGATAATCCCTGCGCAGGGCGTGTCCTTCGAACTCTTCGTACGTTAAGAGTCTTTTCAAATTTGGGTGACCGGCAAATTTGATGCCGAAGAGATCGTAACACTCCCGTTCGAACCAATCCGCCCCGATCCAGACACCGGTTACGGTCGGCACAACCGGATCGGACTCCGACACGCGGACCTTCAACCTGATCCGCCGTCCCGTCGCAAGCGAATAGCAATGATAGACCACCTCGAACCGCTGGGAACGCTCCGGGTAATCGACCCCGCAAATATCCATCAAGAAATTAAGTGCCAACTCCGGCGTCTCCTTCAACCACCGGCAAATAGACACCAGTTCCTCGCGCCGGATGACTGCGACCTCGTCTCCGCGCCAATCGGCTGTCTCCAGCAGGGCATTCCCGAACCGCTGACGTAATTGTTCGACTACGCTCTTTGCCATACTATTTATGTCGCAGTTTTCTTAATTTCCGTCGCGATTATGGGCGGCGGAATCGAAAATGGCCGGCCCGTGCCGGAGATCTTCTCCTGCAATTTCACGATCGCGTGCATCACCTGTTCGGGACGCGGCGGGCAGCCCGGGATGTATACATCCACCGGTATGATCTCGTCGATCCCCTGCAGCGTCGAATAGTTGTCGTAAAAACCGCCTGACGCCGCGCAGGCCCCCATTGCAATGCACCACTTCGGCTCGCACATCTGCTCCCAGATCCGTTTCAGGATCGGGGCCTGCTTGTAGGAGATCGTCCCCATCACCATTAGTAGGTCTGCTTGACGAGGGCTAAACCGGACCAACTCCGCGCCGAAGCGCGAAATATCGAACCGGGAGGAGACGACTCCCATGAACTCGATCGCGCAGCAAGCGGTCCCAAACGGCATCGGCCATAGAGAATACTTCCTCCCCCAGTTGACCACATGCTCCAACCTAGTAGCCAGAAATCCCTCGGCAAATACGTTTTGCAGACCCATTATTTCTCCCACTCCAGCGCCCCGCGGCGCCAGACATAAACAAGCCCGATTGCCAGCACGAAGATAAAGAGTAGACCTTCAACGAAGATAAAGGTCCCTAGGCCTGACTCAGTGAATCGCCGAACGAGGACTGCCCAGGGGAAGAGAAATGTGACCTCCACATCGAAAAGGAGAAAGACCATCGCTACCAGAAAAAATTTGACCGAAAACCGCTGGCGCGGACTGCTGACCGGGTCGAGCCCGCACTCATATGGGGCAAGCTTCTCGGCCGTGGGCCTTTTGCGGCCGATACACGCAGAGAGCCCCAAAAAGGCCCCGCCGATTAATACCCCCAGCGCGAAAAGGACCGCAATAGGCAGATAATCTCGCAGCATGAGCAGGCCTAATCCCGCACAAGTAGTCGATCTGTCAACAAGTTTTAAGTTGACAAGGATCGGTGTTCATGATGGCTCATGGGGGAGTTCATATATGTCGCTGCGCAGTTGCCTGATCGCCATTGTCGTTTATCTAGCTAGTGCCAGCCTCAGTGGCGCCGGGTGCCAGAGGGCGACTAACGAGATTAGGATTGGTGAATACTCCTCGCTTACCGGCAACACTGCCGTCTTCGGGCAATCCGCGCATGAGGGAATCTTGCTCGCCACTGAGGAGACCAATGCCGCCGGCGGGGTTCTAAGTCGCCGGATCCGCCTTATTACCGAAGACGACCAGAGCAAGCCGGAAGAGGCCAAGACCGCCGTACTCAAGCTGATAAAACGGCACAAGGTCGCTGCCATACTTGGCGAAATCGCCTCCTCTCGTTCGCTGGCTGCCGCGCCTGAATGCCAGCGGCAGCGGATCCCGATGCTTACTCCCGGATCGACCAATCCGAAGGTCACCGAGGTGGGCAACTATATCTTCCGCTCCTGTTTCATCGATCCAGTCCAGGGTGGGGCCATGGCAACCTTTGCGTTTAATACACTTGGCCTGCGCCGGGTGGCGATACTGAAAGACACTAAGAACGATTACTCCGTCGGGCTGGCTGATTTTTTCCGTAGGGCGTTCGAGCGCTTGGGCGGAACTATCGTTGCGGAAGAGGCCTACGCGGAGGGGGACATCGAGTTCCGTTCGCAACTTGCCGCCATCCGCCCGCAGGAACCGGAGGCCCTATATCTCCCCGGTTACTATACCGAGGTCGGCCTTATCGCCCGTCAAGCCCGCGAGATGGGGATTGCTGTTCCACTGCTCGGAGGGGACGGATGGGATTCCGAGAAAACGATCGAGATCGGCGGCGCTGCCGTAGAGGGGAGTTATTTCACGAACCATTACGCCCCAGACGACCCACTCCCTGCCGTCCGGAAGTTTGCTGAACGCTACACGACCCGGTTCGGCCATGCCCCGAACGGGATCAGCGCGCTCGGCTACGATGCCGCCCGGCTCCTGTTCGATGCCATCAGCCGAGCCGGTGTGCCGGAGCCGGCCCGCATCCGCGACGCCCTGGCCTCCACGAAGGGCTTTCCAGGTGTGGCCGGGGCGATCACGATCGACGCCAACCGGAATGCCTCGAAACGGATTGTGATCTTGCGAGTCTCCAATGGCGTTTTTGTCTTTGCAAGCAACGTCGAACTTCCACCGGAAGGGGGATCCCATGACCGTCACTCTGCGTCTCCTAGCCACGCTGACCCTGCTCGCCTCGATGGGGTGCACCCGAAACACCAATGAGCTTCGGATCGGGGCCTATATCCCGCTGACGGGGAGCACCGCATCGTGGGGTAAATCCGGCAAACAGGCAATCGATCTGGCCGTCGGAGAGGTGAATGCCGGGGGGGGAGTGCTAGGCAAGCGGATCCGCGTAATGTACGAAGATACCCAAAGTCTGCCGGAACAGGCGAAGGTAGCCGTCCTTAAATTAATCAAGCAGCAGAAGGTAGCGGCGGTGATCGGCGAGATCGCCTCGTCGCGGTGTCTGGCCGGCGCCCCGGAGGCACAGCGGCACAAGATACCGATGGTTTCCCCTTATTGCACTAATCCGAAGGTGACGCAGATAGGCAGTTTCATCTTCCGGGTCTGTTACATCGACCCGTTCCAGGGCGAGGCAATGGCAAAATTCGCCTACGAGCAGTTAGGAGTCCACCGCGCGGCTATCCTGCGCGATATCAAAAACGATTATTCGGTCGGATTAGCCGACTTTTTCATCAAGACGTTCACGGCGCTTGGCGGAACCATAATTGCCGACGCGGCCTACAGCGAGGGGGATATAGAATTCCGTTCGCAACTGACGCAACTGAAGGCGGCCAACCCGGAGGCAATCTTTGTGCCCGGTTATTACACCGAGGTGGGCCTGATCGCCCGCCAGGCCAGGGAGTTGGGACTCTCCATCCCGCTGTTAGGGGGCGATGGCTGGGATTCCCCCAAGACGACCGAAATCGGCGGCGATGCGGTCAACGGCGGCTACTTTAGCGCCTCTTTCGCCGCCGACGATCCCAACCCGCTCGGCCAGGAGTTCATCCGTAAGTTCCGCGAGAAGTACGGTTCCAATCCCGACGGCACGGCCGCGACCTCTTACGAAGCCGCGCTGGTCCTCGTAGATGCAATCCGCCGCGCGGGGAGCATCGACGGCACAGCCATCCGCGAGGCACTGGCCGCCACGAAGGATTTCCAGGGGGTAGCCGGCAGGTTGTCGATCGACGCCAACCGTAACGCGGTCAAGCGGATCGTGATCATGAAGATCGAGGGTGGCCAGCTGAAATTCAATAGCGCGGTCGAGCCCTCTTAACCATGCAGACCTTCCTTCAGCAACTCGTGAACGGGTTGGCTTGGGGAAGTATCTATGCGCTAATCGCCATCGGATACACGATGGTCTACGGCGTCCTACAACTCATAAATTTTGCGCATGGCGATATCTACATGATCGGCGCCATGGCCGGTTATTATCTCGGTCTGGCGCTGGGCGTCGTCGGCGAAGGATCGTTGCTACATTTTGTGACGGTACTGTGCGGTGCGATGGCGATCTGCGGCGGGCTCGGATTTGTGATTGAACGCTGCGCCTACAAGCCGTTGCGTCGCGCGCCCCGCCTGGCCGCGCTCATAACCGCGATTGGCGTCTCGCTTTTTCTCGAATATATGGGGCAACTGGTATTCGGGCCGGACCCCAAACTCTTCCCGCCGTTGCTCCCGGCAAGGCCGGTGGCTGCCATCGGCGGCGTGGTCATAAACACGATTCAGATCACGATATTTGCCGTGGCCGTCCTGCTTGCCGCCGCCTTGCGCCTGATCGTAATGCACACGACGATGGGAAAGGCGATGCGCGCCGTTGCCTTCTCACACACGGCGGCATCCCTGATGGGGATTAATGTCGATCGCGTGATTTCGTTCACGTTCATTCTAGGCTCGATGCTGGCCGCGGCCGCCGGCATCCTTGTCGGAATTTCGAACCCGAAGGTGGATCCACTGATGGGGATAATGCCGGGGCTGAAGGCCTTCGTGGCGGCGGTCCTTGGCGGCATCGGAAACATCCCCGGCGCCCTGCTCGGAGGACTGCTGATCGGTGTCGCCGAATCGATGGTCGTAGGATATCTTTCGTCCACTTATCGCGATGCCTTGGCGTTCGTCATCCTGATTGTTGTCTTACTGTTCCGACCATCGGGACTGCTGGGGAGTCCATCGGCGGAGAAGGTCTGATCATGCGCAAGGGGATAGCATTCGCGCTCACTGTGCTGGGCCTATGGGTAATCAACTGGATCCTGACTAACTGGCTGAGTGAGTTCGCCTATCATCTGCAGATCCTGGTCCTGATCGGCATCAACGCAATCCTGGCAGTAAGTCTTAACCTGATCAACGGGGTCACCGGCCAGTTTTCGCTCGGACATGCCGGTTTCATGGCGATAGGCGCCTACGTCGCAGCGGCGGCCACATATTATGGCGATCCGTTTCTGGCAGCGCGGTTCGGTGAAGCCATCCCATTGAATATGCTGGAAACGGGCGCCTTTCTGGTCGCCCTCCTACTTGGCGGTCTGGCTGCAGCCGTGGCCGGGCTGTTGGTCGGCCTCCCATCCTTGCGCCTTCGCGGCGACTATCTCGCCATCGCTACGCTCGGCTTCGGCGAGATCATCCGGGTTATCATCCTCAATTGCGAGTCGGTCGGCGGCGCCAGGGGCTTTCCCGGCATCGCCGAACGAGCGAATTTTTTCTGGGTCTACGGCGCACTGGCCATCACCACCTGGGTGCTGCGCAATTTGGTTCGCTCGCCAAAAGGGCTCGCGTTCCCCGCTATCCGGGAGGATGAGATCGCGGCGGCATCCATAGGGATTTCGACCACGCGGTACAAGGTGATCGCGTTCGTGGTCGGCGCCTTCTTCGCCGGGGTGGGCGGCGGGCTCTTCGCCCACTTCATGACCTATCTCCATACCAACACGTTTAGCTTTATCAAATCGATCGAATACGTCGCAATGGTAGTCCTGGGCGGGATGGGCAGTTTCACCGGGGCGATCCTGGCGGCGGCATTGCTGACAATGCTGCCGGAAGTGCTCCGCGCGGCCAGCGAATACCGGATGATCATCTATTCCCTCTTGCTTATCGTGATGATGCTGGTCCGGCGCCAGGGCCTGCTCGGAAACCGCGAATTTTCCTGGCGATGGTTTTTACGCGCGAGGCGGCCCACATGAGCGTACTACTTCACATCGACCGCTGTTCGATGCAGTTTGGCGGCCTTACCGCACTCAAGGACTGCTGCTTGGAGATGTCCCCTGGGGCCTTCATCGGCATCATAGGCCCAAACGGCGCCGGCAAGACAACCCTCTTTAACGTAATCACCGGTGTTTACCGACCGACATCCGGCACAATCCGTTTCGCCGGTGTCGACTGCGCGCCGCTCAAACCGCACACGATCAACAGTCTCGGCATTGCCAGGACGTTTCAAAACATCCGATTATTCAGCGAGCTGACGGTTGAAGAAAACGTGGCGGTGGCTATGCACCGGGAGATGCGCAGCTCGCTGTGGGGGATCGCGAGCGACCGGATCCGGTGTCGGATCGAAACGACCGAGATACATTTGCGCGCGGAGCAACTGCTGCGCACGTTTGGACTGCATGCACAAAGGACCCACCTTGCCAGGCAGCTCCCCTACGGACAGCAGCGGCGGCTTGAGATTGTGCGGGCGCTGGCGACTCGCCCGCAACTCCTTCTGCTAGACGAGCCGGCCGCCGGGATGAATCCCACCGAGATACAGGACCTGATGGCCCTTATCCGCG
>JACPFG010000044.1:0-5018 GCA_016183125.1 Deltaproteobacteria bacterium | reverse complement strand
TGGCTATCATCTTGGTGGAGCACGATATGCACGTGGTGATGAACCTATGTCCCCAACTGATGGTGCTCGATTACGGGGTAACGATCGCGACAGGGACCCCGGACGAGATTAGGAAAGATCCGAAGGTAATCGAGGCATATCTGGGCGAGCAGTATCACGAGGTCTAACTCATGCTGACTATTAACGATCTGCATGTTCATTACGGCGCGATTCATGCGCTTAAGGGCATCTCTCTTGACATCAAGCCTGGCGAGATCGTGAGCCTCATCGGCAGCAACGGCGCGGGGAAGACCACCTTGCTGCGCACGATATCGGGCCTCTTGAAGGCCAGTCAGGGAACTATCGTCTATCGACCGGACGGAGCACAGCTGGAGCTGACCCGCCGGCTACCGCACCAGATCGTCGCGTCAGGCGTGGCACAGGTCCCGGAAGGCCGGCTTATATTTCATAATCTTACTGTGCAGGAAAACCTGGAACTTGGGGCCTTTCAACGTAGAGACAGGGGACGGATGGCCCATGACCGCGAATTCATCTTCACGCTCTTCCCCCGGCTGAAGGAACGTCTCAAACAATCTGGCGGGACCTTGTCTGGCGGCGAGCAGCAGATGTTGGCCATAGGGCGGGCATTGATGGCATCTCCCAAACTCCTCCTACTGGACGAGCCATCGCTCGGTATTGCGCCGACACTGGTCCAGCAGATCTTCGCATGCCTCAAACAGATCAATGCGCGCGGCACAACGATCCTCCTCGTGGAGCAGGATGCGTTTCTCGCCCTGGAGACCGCGCACCGTGGCTATGTCATGGAAACCGGGCAGATCGTTCTGGAAGGCACGGCAAAGGACCTTCTGCACAACCCGCAGGTCAAGCAGGCGTATCTAGGGCAATGATGCTCGGTCGAAGAAACGCCGTAGCACGCGGCAAAACTCCACCGGTTGCTCTATGAACGGGAAATGCCCGGCCTTGTCGATCTTCACCCATCGCGCCTGCGGAAGACATTGGAGCCACTTCTTCCCCTCGCCTACCGGAACACGGTGATCTTGCGTCCCATGAACGATTAGGACCGGTCCGCGATAAGCTGCCACGGGGTCGCGCAGATCGTACCCGGAATAGTGCGCAATCGCCTCCTGATGCGGCGCCACCCGGTACCGGATGCGATCAAACGGCGAGCAATCGGCCCGTTTCGGATCGGCGAAGAAGAGAGGGGCGATCTTGATACATGCGTCGCGGTAGGCGTCATCGCTTTTAACCCCGTCGAGAAACATCTTGAGCCCTGACAATATTTCCGGATCGCCCAGTTCACGGGCTAGCCGCAGCCAGCCCGGCGCTCGAAAAGGAAACCTGGGAAAACTTCCGACAAGGCAAAGATGGCTCACGAGCGCGGGATGGGTCGCGGCATACTGCGCCGCGATCAGCCCGCCACCGGAGTGTCCCAGCACGGTCCAATGCGGCTGCCTCAATTGCCCTCTTATAGCCTCAAGGTCCTCCACAATCGCATCGATTCGGAAGGCATTACGCGCAAGAGGATCGGACCGTCCGTGACCGCGCAGGTCGACCAGGACGAGCAGATGATCGCGGGCCAGGTCGTCTAGATAGGGGCAAAAATAGCTATGGTCCAGACCAAACCCGCCGTGTAGACAGACAATTGCCGGACCATCCCCAAGGACCTCGGCAAAGATCCTGGTCCCATTTACAACAAACTCCATCTCCTTTCTATATACCAAGCAGGTATTGGAAATCATTGCCTTTCTTAAAAAGGAGGCAACTTTTTCGTAGACCTGCCGATACTTATGCTAGAGGGGATGCTTCGATGACGACACGTATTGTATCGCCCCAGGCGATCTGTATCGCAGCGGAACTGGTAAGCCGCCATCCGCCCATTGCCGTTGATGAACTGGACGACGTTTTGACCCCAGAGGTGCTCCACTCTTGCAATGGGAAACCGCTGGAGCGCGCCGATCTGCAGGCGCTGGCAGCGTTGATCGATCCGAAACGACTGGATCAAGCCGATCTCTTCGCGGTGCTAGCCAATCCCGATCAGATGCTCCTCCAAAGCGAACAGCGGATGGTGCGCAAGGCGCTCGACCTTCCGGAAAGCGATCCCTCCGATCTGGTCCTCAATTTCAACACGGTCCCCTTTAAGTGGGAGAGGCAGATAGCGTACATAACGATCCGGCCACCTGCCGTTAAGAATATCAAACCACCGCTTCTATTTCTGACAGGCCTCCATCATAAATCGGCCGTCTATCTACAGACTCTCATGGAACTGGCGCGCCGAGAAGGCCGGACGATAGTAACAATGGATCTGCCGGGGATGGGCGGCAGTCGGTTGCCGGGCAACGCCTCGGTATATGCCGGCGACCTGACGGATGCCGCAGTAGCTGTAATCAAAGCAGCCATTCCAGAGGGAACCACATTTGACCTGATGGCACACAGCCTGGGGACGATACCGGCACGAGAACTCTATGAAATGGGTTCGGTTGCCAGGCGAAGGCTTGGCCTCACCGTTCTGATAGCGCCTGTCCCGGCCCAGCGGGAGCAGAACATGGGCTACCTGCTCGACGCTGGATTTGCCAAGGAGGCAACGGCAAGAAATTTCATCAATGGGGGCGACCTGCCGCCGATGCGGCCGGAGCTCTTTTTCCAGCAGCATGACACTTCTAGTCGCAAATGGCTGCTCCAGGTAACCGGAAAGGAGCGCTACTCTACCAGCCTCTGGTCGATCCTCTCCCAGTTTCTCGCAGTGGACCGGCGACCACTTACCGCTGTCGTCGGTGTCGATCACGAGCTGCGCCTGGTCTTCCCTGTGGAGGATCGCCTCATCCCGATAGATATAGACTCCTGGGTCGATCGACGAGGTATTTACTTCGTCCCGAATGCCGACCATTCATTTATGGCCGGCCCGAGCGCGGCCGTCGAGGAACAGCTGGCCACACTGCAAGCTGCGCTAAACGATCCGCTATCTGCGGCAACGCCCCGTTTTCAGGAGGGGAATGCCTACCGAACGATCCGCAGGGCCTCGCTGTTTGGGGCCGCCGGTACTATCGACCAACAGGTTGGCCTCTTTGGCATCGGCGCCGCGCGACTGGGTCTTTTTCCGGCCGGACTTTTAGGCATCGATGCCGAAGCGGGGATTTCGTCCATGTTCGGCACGGCGGCAGAGATGGCCGCCCATGTGGGACTTGGGCTGCAACCGCTCGATCTCCCGATCTGGATTGGCGGCGGTGCACGCGGCGCAGTAACCACCGACTACTCGACCGTTGATCTCTATTTTGATGCCTATACAAGAGCGGAAATCCGGTTCCGCGAGGTGCTCGGCGCCGGGGTCATGGTCAGTTTGCTCCCCATCTTCAGAGATCCCGCCGAGCCGACGCACAAGCGAAGCGTACTAATCTATTTCGGTCTCGCACTCTAATCGAGAAAATGAGTAGTTACCGCACCCCGGCCATAAGCGAACGAACCTGGCGGGCCAACAACGCCAGAACACCGCCGGCAACGATCGCCATCAGCGACAGACCGCCGAAGAGATGGACCAGGGCGGCCGCGTCGGGCCGGAAGAACCCGGCCATCCACCCGCCTGCATAGTTACCCACGCAACTGGCGAGGAACCAGATCCCCATCATTAGGCCGACCATGCGCGCCGGGGCCAGTTTGGTCACCGTGCTAAGGCCAACCGGGCTCAAGCAGAGCTCCCCAACCGTGTGGAGAAAATACGTGGCAATGAGCCATAATGGGCTAACCGGTCCGGCGCCGGTCAGCGATGCACCGCAGGCAAGAACCCCAAATGCCAATCCTGCTAATATCAGGCCGCAGGCGAATTTAGCGGGGCTCGACGGTTGACCGGCACCCCATCGCGACCAGAGGGCGGCAAAGCAGGGTGCGAGCACGATGATCATTAGCGGATTGACCGATTGAAACCAACTGGAGGGGAAGGCCCAGCCAAACAGCGCATTACGTGTGAGTTGATCGGCAAATAGGGTCATGCTGGAACCGGCCTGTTCGAATATGGTCCAAAAGATCGCGGCAGCAGCAAAAAAAACAGCTATTGCCCAGATTCGCTTCCATTCATCGCGTGTGAGCGGCGCCGCTGGCCTGATTGCCTCGGTGTTCGCCCGCTGAGTCACCGTGTTGCCGACATGGGCGAGATGCCGACGCTGTATAACAAATTGCAACAACCCGAACGTCATCCCTATCCCGGCTGCGCCGAAACCGACATGCCACGCTGTCTCCGGTGGCAGCCCCATCTGCAGCAGCCATTGTTTGACAATCGGGGCCTGCGCCAGTGTGCCGCAGATCAAGGGGGCTAAAATGCCCCCGAGATTGATCCCCATGTAGAAGATGGAGAATCCGGCGTCGCGACGCGTGTCACCTGCTGTATATAGACTCCCAACCATGGCACTGATGTTAGGTTTTAAAAGCCCGGTGCCGAGGACGATCAGCACCAGGCCCGCGTAAAACGTGGCAAACATTGGGACCGCCAGGCAGTAATGTCCGCTTGCGATAATAATTCCACCCAACAACACAGTCCGCTTGGCGCCCAGGAATCGATCTGCGATCCATCCGCCAATAAGCGGGGCGAGCCACACGGTGCCGGTATACAATCCATAGATTCGGGTCGCCTTGGTTGTGGCGAACCCTAGCCCTCCGGCGGCAAGCGGCGCAACCATGTAGAGGACCAGGATCGAGCGCATACCGTAGTAACTCAAGCGCTCCCACATCTCGGTCCCGAACAACACATACAACCCTCTTGGGTGACGAATGCGCATCTCTGCCGACTCGGCCATAGCCAGATTCTCGCTTTTAGTCTGCATGGCTCCTATGCCCTTATCCACGCCTCCGCCGTGCGTATAGGCCGCCAGAGGTCAAAATGTCACTAATTTTATAGAGTTGCATTATTACCCATTAAATTGCATAGTTCGAAAAATTGGAATAACTGATGAAAACACTCGAACAATTACTATCGGATTTTGAAAACGTCCCTGCGACAATCTCTTGGTATCTTGCCGATCTGGGCGAAGCCA
>JACPFG010000133.1 GCA_016183125.1 Deltaproteobacteria bacterium | reverse complement strand
CCGCTGCACGAGCGGACCCGCAACCAGCGGCAGCGATACGCTCGGTTCCACGAAGCCCATAGCGTGGGTCGCCTGCTTGCTCACCTTCCCCCACGAGGTTGCCTCGGAAAGGGTCGAACCGCTTAGCCCCCCCCAGTGCGGGGCATCGGTCGTTAATTGAATCGCGTAGCGATGTCCACCGGTATCCTTGCCGAAAATATAGCTCATCACGACCGAGTCGTTAATGAAATTTTTAGGCACCCCGCCGGCGATGTAGACCGCCGCCGTGCACGGCGACTGCACCACGAGCTGGGTCAGCTCGTAATTGTCCTGAATGGAGTCGAGTACCACCCCCTGGCGCCCCTCGGTCCGGCAGCGATGATAATGCTCGGTGATCCCGATCCCGATGCTAGAGTCGTTAAGCGCTGGGGCGAAGACCGGCACACCGTGACGGGCCGCCGTCACCAAGATCGACTGCGGATCGTCGACCGTCTTGGCCAGGGCATTAAGGAGCATCCGGCTGGAATAGATGCCGGGCGACATGGAATCCATAAACTTTCCTATATGGCAGTCGGTCTCCCAGAAGCGGTCTTCATCGACGAATGTGTCGTAGATCCGGTCGATGTAGAGGTCGCGCAATTTCCGGTCGTCACCATCCGGCGTGCCTACGTAGTGCTGAAACCCCCTGGCCTGATAGTAATCCTGATACAGGATGGCGCCGGTGGAGACGACCGCGTCGACAAGATTGTGAGCGATCAGGTCGCGGATCACCTTTCGCAGCCCTGCCGCGATCAGCGGCCCGGCTATACCTAAGAGGATTGTGGGTCGATCCTGGTCGGCAAGCATCCGCTCCCAGACCTTGGCGCAGGCCCCCAGGTTTCGCGCCTGAATCGAGGCCCCGGCAAAGGCCTCCACCAGATCTGGCACCGTTGTGGCCTTCTCCAGATCGATCTGCCTAACCGGTTGCGAGAGAAAGCGCTTCTTTTCCTCGCGTTGCTGAGGTGTCAGCTCCGGAAAGAAATACGGTTTGCCAGCGTATTTTTCGGTCGTCATAGATCCCTCTCCCCTTACTGTTCGGCTGCGTCGCACCATCGATTCAACAGGTCCCTCACCTCCGCCTCAATCGTGATCTCCGACCTGTCAACCGGACGATCTGGTCGTGCTGGCCCCCGGTCTCCTCCCAGAGCGATACCGGCACGAGCGGATAGGTACGTGCTAGTTGCACTCGGAGAGTCGGCCAATGTCGTTCGAGGCGATTCGGCTGCATATTCAAAACCTCAAAACCTCGCTGCCGGGCGGATCAAACTGCATCCGCCGCCGCCATCGGTAGTTGATGTCGTGGTCACGTATGAACTCCCCGCCCCCTCGTCGCTCGGGTTATCCGGCGCGCAACTGGCCGCAGTGACCGCAGCCGTCGCCTTGAGGGCGTCGAGCTTCCCCGCCCCCCACGTGTTATTGGGCAGGCCCGACCCTGTGTTGCTGTCCGAGGCGGCATTATTTTTCAAGAAATTTTTGATGTCGGTCGGCTTGAGACAGCCGTTCCGCTGGAGCATCAGCGCCACGGTGCCGGCCACGTGCGGCGCGGCCTGCGAGGTCCCGGCCAGTTTCTGGTGCGTGGGGTCCCCCTTTGAGGAGCTGCCGGGATCGTAATTAGAGGCAAGTGTAGAGATGATCGGCTCGCCAGGGGCGGTGATATCCGGCTTGATCCGCCCGTCTGCCGTCGGTCCTAAGCTGCTAAACGTGGAGATCCCGCCAAGCGTTCCACCGAACCCTTCCGAAACGGAGCATTGATTGTGCGACGTGCCGTTCACGTCGGTCCAGGCGCATCTACCGACAAACGAGCCGACGGCGATCACGCCTGAGGCCGTGGCGGGGATCGTCATCGTCTTGTTGCTGTCCCCATCGACATATGTATAGCCACGCGTGTTTGATGAAACCGGCAGGGCCGACGCCTTCCGAAACGATAGCAGGCTCGTTTGGTCGGGATAGAGCCAGGCATCCCCGCTGCATGTCCCCAAAAAGATAAGGTCAAAAGAATATTGCGTAGCCGTGACGGAAGAGCCATCTACCTGGCTGATGCGGGCAACGGCGTGTTGTTTGCCATTGTTGGCGTTGTTTGAATCGGTGAAGTCGAGCGATAGTTGCAGCTTTGTGTCTGTATTAGAGTTGGACCCTGTCGACCCATCCTTTTCGACGGCGGTCATGTCTATTACTGGCGTCGTCTTGCTAGACTTGGGATAGGCATCGAGCTGGATGCTGCAGCTGCTGGTTGCGGTAAGCCAGATGTCAACAAGCGCTGGAAGTGCTCCATTGGAGCGAAGGAAAAAGTCGAAGGCCTTGGATGCCCCGGTCTGGTCGATAGTGGCGTGGATCCCGCCGAAACTGGCCGCCTCGGAATCGGACGACCGGAAATTTTCGTTCCCGGCAGCCCCAACGATCGCCCTCCCCTGCTTCTCGTCGCTTCCAGATTTGAGCAGCGCATTTAGGCCCTGCTCGAAGAGCGAGGTGTCGTCGTGTGCCCCGATCGAGGTGCCGATGGAGAGATTGGCCACCACCGGCATCTTTGGGCTCTTACTTTGAGCCTTGCGGAAGATGTAATTGACGGCATCGACAATCGTCGTGGAGAGCGATCCGCCACTGTCGGCGTCTTGTGAACCGTACCTAACTGCGACGATCTGCGCCTCGGGGGCAACCCCCGTGTAAGTGCCATGCTTGCTCGCCAAGATACCGGCTACATGCGTACCGTGCGCCCCCTGGTCTTTGTCATCTGGAGAATTGGCGCAGGTCCCATCCGAGAGAGCCGCACTTGTGTACTCCTTCCCGCTGCTGCCGGAGATCTCGGCAACTCCCGATCCGCTTAATACTTGGTCCCAATACGCAAGGATCCGCGTGGATCCACTTGCGTCCTTGAAATCGGCATGCTGGCAGTCGATCCCTGAATCGACAACCCCTACTATCACCCCGCTCCCCTTGTATGCCTGGGAGAGCCCCGTTCCATTTTGCACATCGTCGATGTTGACCACGGCCCGTGATGCATCGAGTTTTGCCCGCATCGGCTTGGCCGCCTCGATATAGACGACCAGATCGAGCGCTGCCAGGTCCCGCAGGTAGGCCACAGGGAGATCAGCCGTCAGGATCGCACCTGCAACCGTCCGCACGCGGCCCCCCCACTGTTCGATAATTTTGGTAAGCTCCGCCGGATCGGTCGCCTTGATAAGCGCGTCGGCAATCGGCGTCCCGTCTAGGGCCGCCTTGACACCGACCGCCTTCCCCATAGCCACCGCGTCGACCGGCGCCTCCGCAGCGAGGTTGAGCAACGGATCGAGTTTAGTCGGTGCCTGGGCACCGGCTGAACCGGTCGTCAATAGGAAAAGAAGCGAGAGAAGTAACCTATGCCGCGTCATTTCAACACCTCAGGATGCTTCTGGCCCACTGGGACCGCCCCCTCGATGGAACGGACATAGTCAACTGCCGCCAAACGCGCAAGATTGCGCAGCCTGATGCGTCCGGTAAGGATCGTGGACGGTTTGGCCCCAGGTATCCGATTAAGGTCGGATTCCTGCGATATGACACTGCGAATTTTTAGACCGACACGTCCCAGTTCGGATCGCTCAGTCTCGGTAAATCCGCGATCGATCTTGACGAAACACTCTATCAATTGGCGCCTGGCACGCCTGGAGGTTTCGGTTTGCCATGCCGCGCGCAGCGGCGCACTCGCCTTCGCCATCGAATCTGCGCCTGAAGGCCCCCTATCGGAGGCCATCGCCGATAGGGAGAGAGAAATTAGGCACGAGAGAAAGAGGAGGCCCCTGCGCATGGGGCGTTACCTTGTCCGGCCGAGGCTAAAAAAGCAAGGGGAAAGGGCAAGGGTGTGGCTAAAGCGTTGAGAGATTGACAAGATACGTATTAATAGTACTATAGTACTATGATTAAATGTTGCGGGAAATTTGTGCTGCGGATCCCTCCCGATATGCATCGCCTACTGATCGCACGGGCCAACACCTCTGGAGCATCGCTAAATCGCACCTGCCTCGCCTTGCTGTCGGAAGCCTTGCACGGAGGCACACCGACTCCATCATGGAAGAAACCCTTGCCGGAGATCGTGGCGCGACTCAAGGCGCGTTTTCGCGGCGCTCTGCTTGGCGTGCTTGTGTTTGGCTCCCGAATTCGCGGCGAGGCCACCGAACATTCCGATATCGATCTGCTGGTGGTCCTAACCGAACGGGTCCCGTTGGCTCGCACCCTCTATAGGTGGTGGGATGAAGAGCTCCAGGTGGAGGCGGAGGCTGAGATCAATCCGCATTTTGTCCATCTGCCCGGTGATCCGGAAATGGCCGGCGGCCTCTGGTTTGAAGTCGCGCTACAAAACGAAATCGTCTATCAACAAGGGCGGCGGCTGACGCGCGCCATCGAAGGGCTACTGGCATGCATCGGGAAAGGGACAATCCGGCGCGAATGGGCAGGCGGTCAACCATATTGGACATGGAGGGAACATGAAAATAAGGAATTGGCGAAGGATTATATCACGCGCGCCGGCCATCGCCTGGCGGCGCTTGAGACCCTCATGCAACAAAGGAGTTTTGCAGACGTCGTCCGGGAGGCACAAGAAAATGTCGAACTGTCCCTAAAGGCCCTGTTGTTGATATCTAACATCGAGGTCCCCAGGTTGCACGACGTGAGCGATGTTTTAAAACAGGAAGTTCGCAAGCTTCCAAGCGCCGTGAAACCACACCTGGAACGGCTTGCGTCGATTTCCAAGGGGCTGCGACGCGACCGAGAACTGGCCTACTACGGGGCCCGGGACCTAACTCCATCCGAATTTTACGAAGAAGGGGACGCCGCCAAGGCCTTGACCGACGCAAGATGGGTCTACACTATCTGCCACGGCGCATTTACCTAGACCCCCTCTTTCGGTTTGCCAGGCATTTGCAAGGGGAGCGTTTGTCAATTAAGGGTCATCGTGGAACTGAGTGGGTGAACTTGAGGGGTTGATGTGCCTCAGAGCC
>JACPFG010000132.1 GCA_016183125.1 Deltaproteobacteria bacterium | reverse complement strand
GGCCTTCCTCACACTACGCTCGCCGGATGGGCGCTAGGATTCTCCGCGGGGACATTTCTGCACGTCGCCGTCTCGGATCTCCTGCCGGAGGTCCACAAGGCATCGCAAGGACGGATACCGACACTGATCGCCTTCCTGATTGGGATAGCCCTTACTGCCCTTACGAGTTAGCAGTCATAATATAGGGCGAACTCGTACGGCACAGGTCGGGCCCTGATCGGACTAACCTCTTTGGCCCACTTATACTCGAGCCACGTCTCGACGGCATCCCGCGTGAAGACGCCGCCGGAGAGGAGGAACTCCTGATCGCGCGCGAGCGCAGTCAGGGACTCCTCCAGCGAGCCGGGGGCCTTCGGAACCTTTGCCAATTCCTCGGGGGTAAGCGCGTAAATATCCCGGTCGAGCGGCTGGCCCGGGTCGATCTTCTGCTGGATCCCGTCGATCATCGCCATCAGCATGGCAGCGAAGGTCAGATAACCGTTGCACGACGGGTCGGGTGTCCGGAATTCCAGTCGTTTGGCCTTCGGGTTAGCCGAATACATCGGGATTCGCACGGCCGCAGACCGATTCCGCAGGGAATAGGCCAGGTTTATCGGCGCCTCGAAACCGGGCACCAGCCGCCGGTAGGAATTTGTCGTCGGATTGGCGAATGCACAGATCGCCGGGGCGTGCTTTAGCAGGCCGCCGGCGGCAAATAGCGCCATTTGGGAGAGCCCGCCGTACTGGTCGCCGGCAAACAGCGGTTTACCGTCCTTCCAGAGACTGGCATGGGTGTGCATGCCGCTGCCATTATCCTCGAAGATCGGTTTCGGCATGAAGGTGACTGTCTTGTTGTGACGCCTGGCAACGTTCTTAGTGACGTACTTAAACCACATCAGATAATCGCCCATAACGGTCAGTGGGGAAAACCGCATGTCGATCTCGCTCTGGCCCGCGGTCGCTACCTCATGGTGCTGACACTCGACGTGTATCCCCAACTGCTCCAGACAGAGCACCATCTCGCTGCGTAGGTCCTGGTGGGCGTCGGTAGGCGGGGCAGGGAAGTATCCCTCCTTGTAGCGCGGTTTGTATCCCAAGTTCGGACCCGAATTCTGCCCGCTGTTCCAACGGCCCTCCTCGGAATCGATATGGTAGAAGGCCTCGTTGTGGGTCTGGTCGAAACGGATGCTGTCGAAGATGAAAAATTCGGCCTCCGGGCCGAAGTAGGCGGTGTCGGCCAGCCCTGTCGATTTCAGATAGGCCTCCGCCTTTTGGGCGATATGGCGCGGGTCACGGGTGTATGGGGCCCTGTTGATCGGGTCGATTATGTTACTTATAAAACTGACCGTAGGCTCGCTCATGAACGGATCCATCACTGCGGTGGTCGGATCGGGCAGGATTAACATGTCCGATTCGTGGATCGATTGCCAGCCTCGGATCGAGGAGCCGTCGAACCCGAAGCCGTGCTCGAAACTTGCCTCGGTGCATTCGCTCATCGGCACCGAGAAGTGCTGCCAGGTGCCGAGCAGATCGACGAACTTGAAATCGACGATCTTGGCGCGTTGCTCCTTTGCGAAGGCTACTGCCTCGCGGACATTAGCGACCGTCATAGCGATTCCCCCTGTCTGAACCGGGTAAAGGTTTTGGTTTGACTACGGATAGCTCGATGCATGAATGCCTATGCCCGCTATCATGCGGCCGAGCGCATTGTCTAGAAAAAAGGGGAGGAGAACGCTATTTTCCCTGGATCCGTCGGGCGGATCGGCTTCCGGTGGCAGCAGCCAGCCTGAACTGGTGCGGATTTGGGGTGGCCGGCCCCGTGGCATGGGGGTTTATCTGGTAGGCATCGTGGACATGACGCTCCGATTCGACCCCCACCGGTGGTATATGACTGGAACCCTCCCGCAGCGGTGCGGGAACAGGCATCTTTTGCGCGTGCAGAAAGCGGACCAACTCATCGCGCTGAATCCGGCGGTGCCCGCCAGGGGTCCGGTAGCCGGTCAGGTGCCCCTTTTCGATCCAGTCGATCACAGTCGTCTGATGTATATGGAGGAGATTGGCCACATCCCCCGTTGTGAAGACCATTTTCGTATCCATGATTTCCTAGGTATTCTAGTTTTTATTGATGCCGTAGGCAAGAGCAGGGGGGCCCCCTTGGCCAACTCGGCGGCAATGACAGAGGCGAACCTGCAGCCGGAACCGTGGATCGAACCTGCTACGTGGGCGCCCTCCAGATGTTCCAACCGTGTCCCGTCGAAGCAGACATCCACGGCGGTATCAGCCAGATGACCCCCTTTTACGATGATGGCCAGCGGTTGAGGTCCTCCGCCTCGCAACCGGTAGAGTTCGGCATGGATCTCCTGGGCCGCCTTTTCCATCCCCGCCACAGTGGCTACCTGCATACCGGCCAGTGCTGTAGCTTCCGCAAGATTCGGCGTGATCACCGATGCAAGCGGCAAGAGGTGCTGGCGGAAGATCGGGATCGCCTGCGGATCTAGAAGCGAAAAACCGCTTGAGGAGTGGAGCAGCGGATCGATCACGACATGCTGCAGACGGCGGGATCTTAGAAACCAGACGGTTGCCCAGACATTGGCTGCCGTGGCTATCAGGCCGATCTTTACGGCTGCCAGCTGTATGTTGGCCGCGGCGGTTGCCAACTGCTGGGTCAGCACATCGGCCGGCGTCGGCCAGACGCCGAGTACCCGGTCGGCCGTCTGGGCAGTGATGGCAGTGACGACAGAGCGGCCCTCACAGCCGCAATCCCGCAAGGTCTGGAGATCGGCCTGCAGCCCCGCGCCGCTGGTGGAGTCTGACCCTGCTATTGTAAGGACGATGGGCGCCATTCGACTCAACCGGTGGCGGCCTGTCGCCACTCCTGGCGGCGCAGCCGCTGAAGAAACGCAATCACCTCTGCCCGCGGGTTCGTGGCGCGCGCCAGGGCGGAGATCACCGCCACTGCCGATGCGCCGGTCTCCCAAACTGCCACCACGTTATCCCGCGTGATTCCTCCGATCGCTACGACCGGCACGGTCAGCGCGCGCACCACCTCGCTCAATTTAGGTAGGCCCTGGACCGGGTGGTCCGGGCCCTTCGTGGCGGTAGGAAATATGGACCCGAAGGCCACATAGTCGGCCCCTTGTGACTGGGCGGCATACGCCTCCGCCAGTGTATGGGCCGAATAGCCGATAAGTTTGTTTTGACCGATTATCCGGCGCACCTCCGGTATCGACGGGTCGTCGGCGCCAATATGCACTCCATCTGCTTGCAGTTCGCGGGCAAGCACGGGATCGTCGTTTATAACACAGGTGAAGTCGTACTCCCGTTTGAGTGCCAAGACCCCTCGCGCTAGCTCGGCGCGGCTTGCAGCAGCCGCGCGGTCGCCCGGCGCGCCCTTTACCCGCAGCTGCAACAGCCGGCATCCGCCGGCCAGCAGCTCGCGCGCAAGGGCAATGGGGTCTCTATCCGGTGTCTGTACCGGATCTATGATGGCGTAGAGTCCCGTAATAGGCGAGGTCATAAACCCTCCTGTCTCCGTTTACCGTCCCAATGCGCGCAGCCGGGCGCGCAACGTGTTCCGGTTGATCCCCAGTATCCGCGCCGCGCGCACCTGATTGCCGCCCGTTCGCTTCATCACCAGGCGGAGCAACGGGCGTTCGACCTTTTCGAGGACCGTCGTGTATAGATCGCGCACGTCGTAGTTGCCCAGTCGTTCGAAAAATGTTGCCAGCTTCTCCTCCACTACTGCCTCGAGGGCCACGTTGGCAAGTCCATCCTCGTTGGCATCGTCCAAGCGGGTAGCCCACGCCGGAAGCTGCTGTGCCGTGACGACGGCGTCGGCGCTAACTAGGGTTGCGTGAGCCACCGCGGCGATCAGTCCGCGCACGTTGGCCCGCCATTGGCCTCGGCGCAGGGCGCGGGCGGCGTCCGGGCCTAAATGGCGCGGTCCTAATCCCCACGCGTCGGCATAGTGGGTAAGGTAGTGTTCCGCGATAGGGAGGATATCGTCGCGGCGATCCGCAAGCGGCTGAAGCTCCAGGGTAGAGCCCTGCAAGATCTCGTGGATGGGGGCTATCATCGGGCTTACCTTCAGTCGCGGCGACCTAGAGGCGCGCAGCTCGACTATGATCCGGGCGGGGAGGTGCTCCGCCGCCGTCGACCCTACCGGTGCAGCCGCCTGGTTGGCGAACCAGGGGAGAAGTCGAGCCTGCACCGCTGCCGGGATTGCATCGAGGCCCTCCAGGATACAGAGTCCCTCGCCGACCTTGTCAACAATGCCCGGGATCATGCTTGACCGGTTGAACAGACGGGACTGTACATGGCCGAACAGCTCGCTCTCTATCATCTCGTATGGGAGACGGCGCAGGTCGATCCTCGCGCAAGGGGCCGCGGCCGCTGCCGAACGCCAATGGAGATGGCGGGCGACGAGTGTCTTCCCGACGCCTGGCTGGCCGACTATAAGGAGCGGTCGCCCATCGTGCGCCAACAGATCGAGCCGCTGTAGCAGTTGATCGTGCGCGCGAGAACCGCCCAACAACGGGGAAAGTGTGCGGGCCACTGTCGCGATCCCGTTGGTTGTGGAGCCCGGTATGGGTAAGGGTAATGCCGCAGGAGACTGCATAACCCCGATCGATAGTCAGAAACCGATGGCATGACAAGGTGAAAATATGGTAGGTGCACGACCCCTATGCGCCTGCGCGGGGCTATAGGTGCTACACTAATACTGTTTTTTTACGGTGTTCGGTCGCCGGCATGGGGAGAGAATCGCGAGGTCCCAGCCACTATTCGGGACGTCTATGTCGTCCTCTTTGTGCTTGACGGTTGCCGTGCCGATCTGTTCGACCAGGCCATTAAGGCAGGCGAGCTCCCGACGGTGGCCCGCGAATTGGTCGCCAAGGGGGCAACGTATGAGCAAGCACTCGCCGTCTTTCCGTCGGTCTCGCCGTCAGGCTATCAGGCGATGGTCTCAGGCCTCTTTCCTGGTCATGCCGGGATCCCGTATCTTGAGTGGTTCGACCGGGAGCGTTTACGTGTGGTCCCTTTCCTATCCCTTCGCGGACCGCGCAACGTGAACTCTAGCTTTAGAAATTTCTATGCGCCGGAAAAGAGCGTTTCCATCTTCGACGACCTGCGCGAATATCCGACAGCGGCCGTCTACAGTCTCTTTTCGCGCCACGCAAAGACGCGGCTGCCGCGTAATGTCTTGCCGGCCTCGATTGCCGCCTTCCTTACCCACCGGTTGGAAAAGCTCGACACCCTTGCGCTGCGCGAGG
>JACPFG010000131.1 GCA_016183125.1 Deltaproteobacteria bacterium | reverse complement strand
GTAGGCAGAACTATTACCGCCGGGATCTGTGTAGACCACGCTTAAGATGCTCTTTTCGGGCGCGCTCACCTCGCCGCAATCGAAATAACAGCTCCCGGGTTCCACTACGAAGGTCTCTTTCCCGGCTAGTGTGGTTATCGACATGGGCTCTCCATTACGAGGGCCGACGGGACAGGTGACGAGAAAAACTCCGTTGACGAATAGTTCGACCGACCCGGCTCCCACATGCGCCGGGCAATCTACAGACGGCACGCCACCGGCGACATGCAAAGCCGCGCCAGGCGCCGGAACTTCAACTAGACCGATCGATGCGGTATTCACTTGGGTCACACCGCCGTTAGCTCCCGCATCCAGACCTATCAACAAGTTCGACGATTTGAGCGGGATGGCGTTGCGCGTAACGGTCACACGAAACGAATCGGCCAAGAGATGCACGCCACGTTCACCCTCGATTGCATTGTTCGGGCCGATCACGCAACTTGGGTCCACCGGCGGCAGGATGCCGCCGGTATTATTGCAGCTCGTTTCGATCCCGTATAAAAATCCGGCAAACACATTGTCGCTGACAACATGGCCCGATCCAGCGAGGAGCAGTCCGTAGGTATACCCTCCGCTCTTTGGCTCGGCCGTCACCGTGGAATTAGTGATCGAGTGCCCATTGCCATCTACCTTCAGGCCGGTGAAGACACCCGTGATAGTCGCCTGGTCCACCGTGTTGGCCGCGCCAGAAAGGACGATCCCCTTATCGAACTCAGCGATCGTCGTATCTACAATGATCTCCTTGTATCCTTCCGCTTCGATGCCGATCTCGGCGCTCTCGCTGTCATCGTTTTCGATCACCGAATGTTGCAACGTAATCCGGTCTCCCAGGATTTTCACGACGGCGTTGGGCGCCAAATCATTGGGGCCGGCCCATTTGAGCCGCAGGCCGTAAATCACCAGTGGAACCGCCGATTTATTCAGCACCACGGCAACGTACTCGATCGGCACCCTGTTCTTTTCGTCAAAACAGATCCAGCGCTTGTCCTTGGACGCCGCGGTGGCGGTAGTAAGATAGTTGTCTAGGATCTCTTGAAGCTCCGCCTCGCTTGTCGGTTGATAGTACGTTACACAATCGGTCGACGGGTCGATGATAGGAAATGTCGATGCCGCCTCCTCCCCCCACGCATATGGGCACAGGGCAAGACCAAGCACGTATCCAATAGACATCCACCGCCATCGTCTGCAAGGCTTCGTAGTTTCACTCATCCTTAGATCTCCGGCTGGACCATGTTCAGCGGATAATACCATGGACCATATTGGTTCATCTGCGTCAACGCCAATCCCTTTCGAACGAATAGTTTTTCGTTGAGTACGCTCGCAATCGGAATGGCCACCGCCTCCTGGCGCAATTGCTCCGCCAGGGCCGCGTAGGTTGCAGCCCTATCGCGGCGTGAAGTTGTCGACAGAACGGTTCGGAGTGGTGCCGTCAGTCCGGTGTATCCGGTATAGTTCACCGGCCCGTCATCGGTAAAATTGATCAGGATCTCGTGCGGATCGGGAATGTCTGCAGCCAGCTGCATCACAAAGATTCCCGCAGCACCCCGCCGGGCCTGGTCGATGAAATCCGCGAGCGCAATTTTGCGAGCGCGAAGGCGCAGTCCTGAGGAGCGCGTTGCCGCGTCGACCGCTCGCTGGAGTTTGGTCTCAGCTATGTGCGGTGCGGTGACAAAATCGATGACCGCATCTTCCGATCGGGCAAACAACTCACTCAACTGCAACGTCACTGAGAACTGGCCATGTGGCCTATTCCGATCCCCCTCCCCCGTCTTCGCACGCGCAAGCATACCATACGGGATCAGGGAATCCGCCGGATGCCAACTGGCCGTCCGTCCCTTATAGAGGACGCGATAAAAGGCCTCGCGATCGAACGCCGCTGCGAACGCCTCCCGCAACGTCCGATTTTTCCATATATGATGCCGCAGATTAAATCCTAAAAATTCGACAACGGGATGCATGTAGGTCTGTGTGCGATGACCCGGCAAGACAACGGCGGTTTCCATGGGCGCGCCAGCGATAAGATCGAACCGGTCCAACTCCTCGCGCCTGAGTCCCCGTCTGCTATTTAGGATCTGAAACGTTATCTCCGTCAACCACGGACGAGGCTTTCTGTAATAGGGATTTATGGACAACTTGATGTGCAATGGGTCGCGCAGGGCGATCCGATATGGGCCAGATCCGATTGGGTCCCTAAAAAACGCCCCCTGCCGGATAAGCGCCTCGAAGCTTGCGGGCAAGATATAGCATAGCGGCGACGCCAGTGTATGGAGCAGGTCCGGGGATGGGCTTTCCAGCCGAATCAGCACAATACGCGGGCCGGCGATCTCCACGGCGACAATACGACGAAGCAGCGATCGACCGCGGGTGGAGTCACGTCACCCACCATTTGGCGGCAAGATTTTCCCGGATTGCACCATCGGCGGCATATGTGAAAAGCCCCTCGAATAGTTGTGTGGCGATCCAGACGCCGTCCGTGTCGATCAAATTGGCCGGATCGAGAGAGATGGGCGAGAATTGGAGAGGCACACTGAGGGAGCGGCCGTCTATCCGATCGGCCGTAACGGAAGGAAGGCCGACCGGCGCTGCCGCAAAGAGCAGAGCAATAGCCATGACGTGCACGACCCGTCTCATATAGCCTTTCCCCCGTCATAATCCCTGCTTGCCAGATGCGTCAATACCCGCCATCTAAAGACAGGGCCTCTGACAAGTATCGGCTTACAGCACACCGAAGTTGTGTTTTGCGCAGGCAGCATGGCGAGTACCTTTTTACCCAGGCCGGGTGATGTTCCAGCTGTCTCGCTGTGAAGGGTTGTGAAAGGCGTTGCAGGTTATGGCCCTTTGACGTAGGCTGAACCAGAATGCGCCATCGTCTGTCAATGGTTTTGCTAGTTGTGCTGCTCGCTCAGGGCGGTTTCTTGGCCGATGGGTATGCCAAGTCGGGAAGCAATTGGGAGGCCTTCACCCAGTATACCGAGGCGTTCAGTGAAAAAATTGCGAAGCTGCTCGCGGCGATCCAAGGGGTAAAAGAACTGGGGCTCCTCTATGGCTCTGACTTTGAAAAGATCAATACGGGAATAGTGAAAACGATAGTGGACAAGGTAAAGGCCAGCGGCCCCGCGGCGCTGAAGGGAGTTACTGCAGCGAATGTCACGCCGATTGCGATCGTCTCGCCGAAGGCGCCTCGCTCAGGCGACGAAAAAACTAGCAACCCGATCTTACAACCGCTCCAATACGTGAACTTGATCCTTTCACATCTCTCATGGCCGCCGCCCGATCTGGATTTCGACTTCAAGGCCGCCTATGAAAACAACATCCTTCCCTTCGCGGTAAGCAACGGCGGGAGAATTATTGGGGCCAAACTTGCCGTGAATAGCACAGCCGCCAAAAAATATTATGTTTTTGTCCCGGTATTTTATGCGTTCAAAAATGCCGATCAGATGCACTTCGTGTTGCGGGCCGATGACACAGCCAAGCCAAAGAAAACCGGCGGTCAATATAAAACCATTATCGGCACAGGCTTGGGACAGCTTAAGAGCGTGGCCATTAATTCCTCGGACCTCCCGGTGGCGGAGCTCCAGTTTTTGATTTCCGATCCCGTGCAGCTCCCGCTGTATAATTACTCGACCTACCACGTCTTCCTGATCGCGAACAAACTCCTCAGTACTGTGCAAGAGAACGAGGCCTTTGAGCTCGATTGGATCTATGGCTATACCTTCGGCCTGGTCCTTTATCGTATCGACATCTGACGCATCGTAAGGATAATAGCTGACAACCGACGCGGTCTCCCAATGGTCCCCAACGAAAACGGCGCATTTGCAACCTCGCTAAATCCGAGGAGAAAATGCGCCGTTCGGGGCCTGCCACGCCGAAGCCCTGCACCGTCTGGTGCGGGGCGAAGGCTGGTGGGTCGTGCAGGGCTCGAACCTGCGACCCGCTGATTAAGCAACCGTTTGCTCCGGATTTCTCCGGAGTGTCGGACTATCTCTTCCACCGCTGATCGTGGTGGCCGGGCGCTTATGAGGGCTTATTGGATGCCATCCTCACCCTCTAGTCTCTGCACCTTCTGGACTACTATGCATCGGCTTCGTCCAGCTTGGCTCAGGATCGGCATACCCTTTGCCAGGTTTAGCGTTCCCTGAATTCACCCGGTTTGCATACCCCCCTTACGGCGGGCAGGACCCTTGTCTAAGTCAGCTGCTCTTCCAACTGAGCTAACGACCCACTGCTGCTTGAAACCTTCGATCCACCCTAAAATACGGTATAACAAATTCTTGTCACAGATCCGGATTTTGATCGTGCCGTAATCTAAGCGCCTTTTTCTGTGCCCCGTGCCTTCTTTCTTCATATAAGTCTTGTGAAATCGATGCAACGGAATATTTGTGAGCTGTGACCAATACGTTTTTGCCCTGATTTCGTTCTGGCCGTTGTGGAGATGAATCTGGGCGCGGAATTGCTCCTTATTGACTAGGCATGTGTTGCGAAACCAAACTATCATAAAGCGCACCAACGAGGGATCCGAATTCGCAAAATCCACAAATTTCGTCTTTGACCCCTCCGCCCAATAAAGCATAAGCCCGGCGAGACGCAACTCATTCGGTGATATTGGTCCAACTTCTGCTATCGCATTTGCCTGTATTGCGCGAATAGCAACTTGCCGATGCTCTCTGTTGGATGTCCCGCGCCCGCTCGCTGCGCCGCCGCGCCCCTTGAGCACCTTCTGTTGCCCATCGCTCAACACAACATCTCTACACCACAAACTGACCGAACTTTTCGCCACACGTATTTGCGAGAGGATCTCATTATAGCTCAGACCCTTCCTCCGAAGCGATCAGACCGCATGTCGACGTTCGTTCAGCATGCGCTGCACCATACAGGAACACCTATTTTGACTCAACCGAATCCTGAGGTAGGCACATAAAATTTGCCCTTGAAGGAAACGCACTGATGATCTATACACTCTGGGTGGAGGTGCGCTATGCGCTGGACCGTCGCTGTGGTTGCTGTATTCGTTTTGGGGCTTGGCGTAGCAAATCTTGTATCAGCCAAGGGGGGAGGATCTATGGTCATCATTACGGCGGAGTGGAAAGCAAAAATTGGCAAGGAAAATGCGTTAAAGCAGCAGTTGGAAACGATGGTGACACAGGTCAAAAAGCACGAGCCGCACTGTATGCAATATACCTTACATCAGGGACTCGAGAACAAATCCCAGTTCTTCTTCTACGAGCGCTACGACAATATGGCCGCCGTAGAGACGCACAAGACGACAGCGCACTTCAAGGCCCTCCTTGCGAATACCGAGGCGCTGATCGCCGAACCGGTCAAGGTTTCGTTACTGGAGGTGGTCCAGTAACGCTGCTTGTCGCATGCCATGCCTGTGGCAGGCCATGCCATTGGCATGGCCTGCCGATGTGAGGGGATTGAAGACAAGGAATATCGAGACGTTAGCGAAAGGGGATGGCAAAGATGTCGGGGAGGCGCAGGCGGTTTCCCTCCCGATGCCCTTTGAGGCCCAGCACTAATTTCGATTCGTCTGCCTCTCCACGGAAAGTACGGAATATCCGATCCCACAAGGAGAAGATGTTCGAATAATTAGAATTGAGTTCCTGCGGCTCCCAGGAGTGATGGAGCCAGTGGATGGCCGGTGTCACGACGACCCAGCCGAGCACCCGCTCAAACCGCCGTGGCAACCGTAGCCGACTATGATTGAACTGGGCTGCGGCGAGCTTGGCCGCCTCATAGGCCACTACACCCGCGAGCGGCGCGCCGATGATGGCGACGACGATGGCCGTGTAGAGCATCGAGATGATCAGCTCACCTAAGTGAAACCGGCTGGCAGTCGTCACGTCGAGATTTAAGTCGGTGTGATGGACCTTGTGGAACCGCCACCCAAACGGCCAGCGGTGCATGAGCCACTGGTGAAAGAGATAAAACGAATAATCGAGGAGAACGACGGTCAGCAACACTTCAACCCATCCGGGCCAGGTTAGCCAACCGAACAGGCCGATGCCTTGCCGCTCGACCCAGATCACCCATGCGAAAAAGATGGCCCCGATCTGCAGTCGGAGCACGATGGCATTCAGCGCGGCCAGACCTAAGTTAGCGGTCCAGCGGACTCGGCGCGGTTCGGATAACGGTGCCCGCGGCTCCAGCCACTCGAGCAGCCCGAAGAGGACGAGCCCAGCGACAAAACATGTGCTGCGCAATTGATCGGCGGTCATAATTAATACCCGGTGAACTCCTCGACGAAGACATGCGCGGTCAGGCCAATTTCCCTTATTACATTTTGGGACGCAGCATCTCGAATCGCTCAGTCGTCCGGCAATATTCCGGCCCGCTCATCCTGCCGATTGTGTCGACCAAGTCCGGATCGATCTTTCCGTTACGGAGGATGGCATTGTCGATATGGATATGGAGAATCTCGCCGATCACCACATTCGACCCATGCGGGCCTTCACCGAGATGTAAAATCTTCAGCACCCGGCACTCCATATTGATCGGCGACTCCTTGATTCGCGGCGGTTTGACCTTCAGACTTGGCACAGGGGTGAGCCCCGCCTTCACAAACTCATCCACTCCCGGCGGATAATCGGCAGAGGTCTGGTTCATTGCCTCTCGGACGGCATATGGCACCACGCCTACGACATATTCACCAGTTGCCTCGACATTCCGCAAGGTATCCTTCTTCGTCCCATCGCCCCGATTCGTGGGACAGAAGAGGTGCGCCGGAGGATGCGTCCCGATCCCGCTCGAAAAACTAAACGGCGCGAGGTTGCGCACGCCGTCCGCCGATACCGTGGAGACCCACGCGATCGGGCGGGGCGTAATGATCTGGATCTGCAACTTATATAGTTCGGTCGGATCGACTGACCCTGGGTCCAACTCCATGCGAAGGAGGAGTAGAAAAACCAGGCGCAAAAAGCAACGAAAATGCGCTTGATGTGCTGACCACTTCTGGATAGTAACGGGCTCTACTATAGAATAAGGAGGTAATGATTTATGGCCATGATCGTAAAGAAGGGGAACTTGCCTGCGACGCCGCATACGGAGTTTTACGCTATACCGGACGTTCTGGCGCTAGAGGAGATCCACGGGAGCTATGGCTTTAGCGGCCCCTGGTCGCGGAAACTGCATGTTCGGTACTATCCGACCGAACAGGTGAAGACGCCTGCGAAGGCGGATTTTCATTTCGTGCCGGAGACACCTCCCGAGGCGGACATCGTGCAACCCTTCCATATCTTCACCGCCGAATTGCCGACGGGAGGGGATGCCCTGCGCGCGCGCAAGCCGATCGTCTATGGCCCTCGCACGACGATGGCGATCTGCAAACCGGACAAAGGTTTCCCGGAGAATGCGTTTTTCCGCAACGGCGAGATGCACGAACTCTATTTCGTCCAAGCAGGCGAGGGGATCGTGCATTCGGAATATGGCCGTCTCCCCTTCCGCAAAGATGTTTATATCAATATCCCGAAGGGGACGACGTATCGGATTGAGCTCGTCTCGAAGAGCGCCTGGTTTCTCATCACCGAATCGATCTTTCCGATCATTTTTGCGCCCCATTATTTCAATAAGGGGGGACAGGCCACGCTCATGTCGCCGGTCGTCGAGACGGAGATCGAAACGCCGGAACTGCCGGAACCGATCGATACGCGCGGTCAGTTCCCCGTCTTCGTCAAACATGGCGGCGGAAAGGTGACCCGGATTACCATGGGCCACCACCCCTTCGACGTCTGCGGTTGGGAGGGAGCGCTCTATCCCTTCGTCTTCGACGTGAAGAGCCATCACGGAATAGCGCGAGAGATTCACACGGCCCCGCCGGTGCATCAAACCTTTCAGGCGGGAAACGTTCCGAATAGCGGGTTTTCGCTCTGCTCATTCGTCCCGCAGATGGAGGGCTGGCACCCAAAGGAGATCCCGGCGCCGTATGCACATTATAATGTGGATAGCGACGAGTGTATGTTCTTCTGTAATGCGACCTATGGAGCACGGAAGGGTGTGATCCAGCCCGGCTCGTTTACGTTTCATCCGGGCGCCACACCGCACAGTCCGCAGGGGCATGCCGCACGCAACTCGATGGCCGCACGCGGCAAACTATCCACGCGGCTGGCCGTCATGCTCGATACCTATTTCGAGAGCTTGAAGATCACAACCGTTGGCTACCAGTATCGGGATAAGGAATATACGCTGAGTTGGGACGCGGCGAGGTGGGAAGACGCGCCGAAGCCGAACGGGTGGGAATCGCCCGCAGAATAACTAAATTGCAAAACTGGCGGCAGAACTCAATGATTCCAGGTAGATAGGATGTGGTGGAACGTCCCCTATTCTGTGAGGTTGCCGCGGGCGGCCTGGTCGCGTTCGATCGCCTCGAATAGGGCCTTGAAGTTGCCCAGCCCGAAGCTCCGGCCCCCTTTGCGTTGGATCACTTCGAGGAAAAGGGTCGGCCGATCTTCGACCGGCTTGGTGAAGAGTTGGAGTAAGTAGCCATATTCATCACGGTCGACGAGGACGCCCAAGCGTGCAAGCGTTTTGACGTCTTCGTCGATTTTGCCCACGCGCTGTTCCAACGTCTCGTAGTAAGACGACGGGATCCGTAAAAACTCCACCCCGTTCTCCCGCAGCTTGGTCACCGTTTCGATAATATTCTCCGTGTGCATCGCGACATGCTGCACGCCCGCAGAGCGATAATAGTCTACATACTCCTCGATCTGCGACTTGCGCTTGGCCTTGGCCGGCTCGTTGATCGGAAATTTAACCCGCTCGGTTGGATCGGCCACGACCGTGGAACGCAAGGCCGAGTACTCGGTGTAGAGCTGTTTATCGTCCACGCTCCAAAACTTATGAAACCCGAAGACCCGCTCATAGTACTCGACCCACTTCTCCATGCTATGCCATTCGACGTTTCCGACGACATGATCGACCAGTTGCAAATTGGCAGGGCGGGAGAGCGTGTCCTTCTCGACCGGCTGATATCCGGGGAGAAAGATTCCAGTATACTTGGACCGGTCGATAAACGTGTGGATCGTGTCACCATACGTTGCTACCGAGGCAATCTGCACCGATCCGTCCGGACCGGTCAGCTCGGTTGGCTCCTGGATACCCTTCGCCCCGTTTGCGGTCGTCTGCCGATACATCCCCGGCACATCATCGACGAGCAACGCAACGGACCGTACCCCGTCCCCATGGAGTTTATGATGGTCTGCGGCTGGATGCTCGGGCCCAAGCGGTGTCGTCAGGACGAATCGGATGGTCCCCTGTTCCAACAGATATGAAGCCCGATCCCTCACGCCGGTCTCTAGCCCAGCAACGGCTGTAAGTCGGAAGCCGAAGGCCATCCGGTAATAGTATGCGGCCTGTTTGGCGTTGCCGACGAAGAATTCGAGATGATCGTAATCGAGGATCTTGGGCATCTCCCCCTCACACTAGTGCTGCGATGGCGTCCATACACTGGACATTTTCTTCCGGCAAGCCAATTGTAATCCGGATGGCCTCCGGCAACCCAAAGGCATGTAAAGACCGCACGATGACCCCACGCGCGAGAAGTCCCTTATGTATCGTCTCGGCAGTTGTCTGATCCGGAAAGACCGCCATCACGAAATTGGCAGCACTTGGCACATAGCGCACCCCCATCCGCGCCAACCGCTCGTAAAAAACCGCTCGCCCCTCCTCCACCAGGCTCCGATAGCGATCGACAAACTCCCGGTCGCCAAGCGCTGCCTCCCCGGCAACCAGGGCGAGCACATTCGGCTCAAATGGGAGCTTTACCTTCTTCATCTCCCGAATCGGATCGGTCTGCCCGATTCCGTAGCCGAGCCTAAGACCGGCCAGCCCGTACGTCTTTGAGAACGTCCGGAGGGTCACCACGTTATCGTACCTATACTTCTGCGAATCGGGCCAATCGGGATTAGTCTCCACAAATTCGAAGTAGGCCTCGTCGAGCACGATGAGGGTTTCGGCGGGGATCTGCCGATAAAATGCCTCCCACTCCGCTTTGGTGAACATCGTCCCGGTGGGGTTGTTCGGGTTGGCAAGAAAGATCATCTGCGTCTTTGGCGTGACGAGGGCGGCGATAGCGGCCAGATCGTAGCGATACTCTTTGAGCGGTGCCGTCTTGACTATCGCACCGCGCGACTGAGGCATCAGATAATATTGGGCGAACGACCCGGCCGAAGCGACTACCTCGCCCCCCTCGGTCACAAACGCGCGGACGAGCGCGAGCATGAGGCTGTCCGACCCGGCGCCAAGCACGATATTGTCCGGTGTGACGCGATACCGCGCCGCCAATGCCCGCGTCAGGGCAAATCCGCCGTCTGGGTAGCGGTGGATGTCGTCGAGGGCATTGCCGATCGCTTCCTTCACCTTGGGACTCGGCCCTAACGGGTTTTCGTTCGAGGCAAGCTTGATTATCCTGGCAGCACCGGTCTCCCGTTGAAGCTCGGCGATCGGCTTCCCCGGGATATAGGACCTTAGCGCGGCTATATATGGCGGGACCTGGGACATGAAGTGCATTGCATACCGCCCCGGCCCCGTTAGAAGTCAAGTAGGAAATTTGTTGAACCACAAACGCATTTGTGGTCAATAAGGCTCATGGCGACGACACATACGGCAGCACCAACACTGTCAATTAAAACCAATGCGGCTAGTTGGATAAAAACTATCGCGTTGGCCGCATGCGGCGCACTTGTGTTGACGCTCTGCGCGAAGATCACCGTCCCCTTCTATCCCGTCCCGATGACGTTTCAGACCTTCGGCGTCCTCCTAATCGGCGCGGCCTTCGGCTTGCGACTTGGCATGGGCACCATCCTCGTTTATCTCGCGGAGGGGGCTGTCGGTCTGCCGGTCTTTGCGGGGACGCCCGCACGTGGAATCGGCCTTCCTTATATGCTCGGCCCCACGGGGGGCTATCTGCTAGGCTTTATCTTTGCCACAGTCATAGTAGGATATTTTGCCGATCGTGGGTGGAACAGGCATTTGGTAAAGATAGGTCTGGCTATGGCTATTGCGAATGTGGCGCTCTATATCCCCGGCCTCTTGTGGCTGGCCCAATTCACCGGGTGGGAGAGGGTGCTCCCTGTGGGGTTCTATCCCTTCGTGTTGGCCGATCCGCTCAAGTGGGCCCTCGCCGCCGCTGTTGCCCTACCGGCCGGATCTCTCGTTCGGAAACTCCGTGGATAATCCGTTGTTCGAGCGACTTCGTGACGATGCCTGTGCCTTTCGGCCGATCGATCGCGCCGCGGCGTTCCGCTGCGTGACCGACGATGCGCTCCCGCTGCAGACGCTCGTGGAGATCGCCGCAATCCCGCGCCATCATTTCTTTGGCCGGAAGGTGCAGATCCATATCATCAATAACATTCGGAACGGCCTCTGTCCGGAGGATTGCGGTTACTGCGCGCAGCGAAAGACAGCAACCGAGGAGATCCCGACATATGCGATGAAGTCTGAGGAGGAGGTCATGAAGGAGGCGGAGAACGCCTATGCTAGCGGGGCGTATCGGTACTGCCTCGTCTCTTCGGGCCGCGGGCCAAATGGCAATGGCGTTGCCCGACTGGCAAATATAATCCGCGCGATTAAGACCCGTTTCCCGTCGCTGAAAATATGTCTGAGCGCCGGCATTTTGAAAGACCATG
>JACPFG010000129.1:4706-7195 GCA_016183125.1 Deltaproteobacteria bacterium | reverse complement strand
GCCAGCAGCTTGCTGTACTGGGTCCCATCCGTATCCTGACAGACGGCTTGCCCGGGGCTCACGCATTGGCCGAGGAGACATTGCGGTTGCGCGGTGGGGCAGGGATCGAGGGTTGCGACGGTTTGGCCCTTGACGACGAGGTCGAGTTTTTGGGTTGTGCCGTCGGCACAGGTCGCCGGGCCGATGGCATCCGGCTTCACGCACTGGGCTGTGTCCACCACATCGGCCCCCACGTTCGGGCCGGCATACGCTGGTAACGGCGTCTTGGGCGCGATGCAAAAGCTCCCGGTAGGGCACTGGTTCGTCGTGCACGTGCTGAGGAAATAGCTGGTGGAACAGGTCTTGAGGTGGTGGCTGCCGGAACAGCTATAGGTGGTCGTGGTTGTCATCTTCGTCCACCACGCCGTGGTCTTCGCCGCCCCCGCCTGCGATTGCCCCTCCTTGGAGGAGGCCCCCGCCTTTGCCCCGGCGCCCTTCGGCTGCCACCAGGCGGCGGCAGTGGAGACCGTGCAGAGGGCAAGGACGCTAACGAGCACCCCGGCAGTTGCCAGTCGTTTCATGAGCGCCTACTCCCCGGTGACCATACTGCTTCAGGCAACCACTATACAGCAAAAGCTATGCCAGGGTGCATGAATGAAGTGCGTTCCGGGGGACGGCCTCTTCCGGCAAATGCGATCTTGTTGATAATCAATAGATATTTTGCCGGAGCTTGCCTTGAGCGAGCCGCAGCGAGCCGAAGGGATGCGGGATGACCGCGCCCAAAAATCGGTGAAAAGTGTCAGACCATTGACGGCGATGGATCAATTTTTACCACGATGCGATCTTGCATTTGATCGCTACTTAGTGCTTAAGTGCGGCCCTTCGCAATGGAATTTTACCGGCCGACAATTGCCGAGATTGCGCTCAAATCGCTTGATCACAACTTGGCAGCCGTGCGCGCGCGGATCCCCGCCGGCACAGGAGTGATGGCGATGGTGAAGGCCGATGCCTACGGTCACGGGGCGGTGTCGGTGGCCCGGCGTCTGACAAAGGCCGGCGTGGAGGCGTTCGGAGTCGCAACTGTTGAGGAGGGGAGCGAACTGCGCGAGGCGGGTATTGCGCAACCGATAGTAGTAATGGGCGGACTTATGGGGCAGGGGGCGCGCGCGGCGGGGGCCATTATGGCCTCGTCGCTGGTACCGGTCATCCATACCGTCGATACCATCGCTCCGCTCGAACGGGCCGCGAAATCGAGCGGAAAACGCTGCCCCGTTCACTTGAAGGTAGATACCGGTATGACCCGACTGGGGGCGCTGCCTGGCCAGGCGCGCATGCTGCTGGAACGGATCGGTCAGTCGTCCCCATTACAGTTACAAGGGATCATGACCCACCTGGCTTTTGCCGCCGATGCGGAGGCGACACGTGCGCAGTGGGTAGCATTTTCCAAGTTTGCCGGCGAGGTGCGAGACCGTGTCGGCCCGGATGTCACCTGGCACATGGCGAACAGTGCAGCCATCCTGCGGGGTGAACCGATAACCGTTGCCACAGGGATGAAGACATGGGTCCGGCCGGGGATCATGCTCTACGGGATCGCCCCATATCCGGAGGATATAGGCAGGTGCGAACTTATCCCTGTGATGCGGCTTAAAAGCCAGGTCGTCTTGATCAAGCAGGTCCGAGCCGGGACAGCTATAAGTTACGGTTGTACATGGAGGGCCGCAAGGCCGTCGCGTATAGCCGTCGTGCCGATCGGCTATGCAGACGGGTATCCGTGGGCGTTGACCAATAGCGGCATGGTGCTGATCGAGGGGGTGCGGTATCCGGTAGTCGGGCGGGTCACGATGGATTTTTTGATGGTGGATGTCACCGATGGAGCGCGGATCGGCATCGGGGCGGAGGTCGTGCTGCTCGGGACGCAGGCAGGTGCCGCCGTCAGCGCCGAAGAACTGGCGACATTAGCGGGGACGATCCCTTATGAGATAGTCTGCCGCGTCTCCAAACGGATGCCGAGGGAATATTATGACTAGTAAGGTGCTTGCCAAGGTGTCTCCGCTGGCCGATCCGATCGGCAGGACGCTCGTGCAGTTTGTGCATAACCTGGGTGAATGGTGCCTCTTCGTGCGGGAGGTCTTTCGGTGGTCCGTTCAGAGGCCGTTTCGCTGGCAGGTAATCCTCCGGCAGATGGAATTTGTAGGGGTCAAATCGACCGCCATAATCTGCCTTACCGGCGCGTTCGTTGGGATGGTCTTCGCACTCCAGACCGGCAAGGCATTTGCCCTCTTCAACGCGGAGAACCTGGTCGGCGCAACCCTGGGACTCTCGCTAACGCGCGAGATCGGGCCGGTCTTCACCGCGCTGATGGTCACTGCGCGGGCCTGCTCGGCAATGGCGGCGGAGATAGGCACTATGCGCGTCACCGAACAGATAGACGCGCTCGACTCGATGGCGGTTAATCCAGTCCACTACCTAGCCGTTCCCCGTATCCTGGCTGCAACGATCATGACACCGTT
>JACPFG010000129.1:0-4686 GCA_016183125.1 Deltaproteobacteria bacterium | reverse complement strand
CCGGACTTTTCAACTTTATCGGCGCTATCGGCGGTTATCTAGTCGCCGTAGGATTGCTCCATATCCAGGACGGACCTTTTTTGCAGCGCCTCTACTATTACGTCGACATATCGGACATTACCGGAGGTCTGCTCAAGGCGGCGGTCTTTGGGTTCTGCATCGCGGCAATCAGCTGTTACGAGGGGTACGTCACCAAGGGGGGCGCGGAGGGGGTCGGACGGGCCACCACTCGGGCAGTAGTCGCATCCAGCGTCACGGTGTTGGTGCTGGACTATTTCCTTACCACATGGATCCTGGAGTTCATCGTGCGACCAGACCTATGATAGTCATCGACGACCTGCACAAATCGTTCAACGGCCAATACGTGTTGCGCGGTGTCGACCTCACGATCCCCGCAGGAAAGATCACCGTGATCATCGGACCCTCCGGATGCGGCAAATCGGTCCTCTTAAAACATCTGATCTGCCTTCTCCGCCCAGACAGAGGGCGGGTTTTGGTCGATGGCCGAGACGTCGGACAGATGGGGAGCCGCGAGCTGGCCCAATTTCGCCGCCGGTTCGGGATGCTCTTTCAAGGCGCAGCGCTCTTCGACTCGATGACGGTCTTCGACAACGTCGCCTTCCCGCTTATCGAACACGGAGGGATGACGGCGGAGCAGATTAGACAGCGCGTCAGGCGCGTTCTGGCCCTTGTGGGCCTGCCGGAGATCGGCCACAAGATGCCTGGTGAGCTCTCCGGCGGTATGCGCAAGCGTGTCGGATTAGCGCGCGCGATTGCGCTTAAGCCGGCAATAATCCTCTACGACGAACCGACCACAGGACTCGACCCATTGATGACCGACGCAATTGACAAATTGATCCTGGCCATGCAACAGGAGTTACCGATCACCTCCGTGGTGATCAGTCACGACATCGCCTCTACTTTTCGGATAGCCGACCAGGTTGCGATGCTCTCCGGCGGGCGGATCGTGGCGGCGGGAACGCCTGAGGCGGTGCGGCAATCGACGGACCTGGTCGTGCGGCGTTTTCTGGAAGGCAAGAGTAATCCTGAGACGGACGAGACGATCGAGGTATAGCGGGAAACACCGGGGGGACGGATGGCGGGACAACGATTGGAAACGAAGGTGGGTCTCTTCACCCTTGCGGTGCTGGTCCTGATCGCCGTGGCCACGCTTAAGGTAGGCGAGCAGACGACGTTCCTGGGTGGGGGCTACGAGGTGACGGTCACGCTCGATACCGCCATCGGGATCACCAAGAAGACCCCCGTGGAGATCGCGGGGATCCAGATAGGCGTAGTCAAGTCCGTGGAGCTAGTCGATTCCCGGCGGGCTCACGTGGTGCTTCAGATCGACCGCGGAGTGCGGCTACCGCCAGGCACGAGCGCTATGGTGCGCGCCAAGGGATTTTTGGGCGATACCTATATAGAGCTGGTCCCGGGGCCGCCGGGCGGGACGCCGATCGCACCTGGAAGCGAGTTGGCCTATGGGGGAGTGGGGGGGGACATCAATCTGCTGATCACCCAGTTCACCGACATCGCGCATGATATCAAGGCCGTGACGAGTTCGCTTCGCGAACTGGTAGGCACGGACGAGGGCTCTCCTGTCTATCGTTCTGTGATGAACCTGGACCGCTTTGCCGAGGAACTAAAGACCCTGATCGTCCGCAACGAATCCAATGTCAATCGTATCACCGACAACCTGGCCGAGTTCACCGAGAATCTGCGTGGCGTTGCGGCCCGCGGTCGGGAGAATGTCGAGGAGTCGCTCTCGCGGATCGCAAGCATCACACGGAAGGTGGACGAAGGGCAGGGTACGATTGGGAAGCTGATCAACGATCCGACGACAGCGGAGAAGGTGAATCAAGCGGCCGACAGCCTCTCGGAAACACTCGGCGGATTTAGGCGGCTGGAGGCCGAGATCGGCTATCACACCGAATATCTGACGGCGACGAAGGACTTTAAGCACTACGTACATTTAAATCTCCAGCCGAGACCGGACGAGTCTTTCAGGTTCGAGTTCGTCGAGGACCGCTCCCCCTCGCCCAATCGCTCGACGCGCACGACCACGGTGACGACCGGCGGCGCCAGTACGACGGTGGTAGCCGATACGCAGACGATCGAGCGCAACAAGTTCCGGGTCTCGGCCCAGATAGCGAAGCAGCTCTACGATTTCACTATGCGCGGCGGATTAATCGAGTCGCGCGGCGGTGTGGGGCTCGATTTCGCGCGAGGGCCCATAGGGGCGCAGTTCAGCGCGTTCGATTTCAACACGCAGCAGGGGAACAAGCCACATCTCAAACTGACGGGGAATCTAAACCTCACAAAGAGCCTCTATCTGCTCGGCGGCGCGGATGACATGCTAAACCCTGCTCAGAAGACCGATTGGTTCATCGGGGCCGGCGTCAGGATAGTCGACGACGATGTGAAGAGCCTGCTCTCCGGCGGGGGGCTCGGTTCGGCGTTGAAACAATGACTCGCAACTGTCGCGTATGCCATCTATCGAGCGCGCATTACTGAGTGTGGCCGACAAGACCGGTATCGTCGAGTTCGGGGCGTCTCTGCACGCTCGCGGCGTGACGATTCTATCCACCGGCGGGACCGCCGCAGCGCTCCGCTCGGCCGGCGTGCCTATCACGGAGGTTGCGGAATACACCGGTGCCCCGGAGATGTTGGAAGGACGGGTCAAGACCCTACATCCGAAGATCCACGCGGGCCTGCTCGCCGTGCGTAGCCGGCCCGACCACGTGGCCACGCTGCGCAGCGCCGGCATCGCCCCGATAGATCTCGTGGCGGTCAATCTCTATCCCTTTGCCGCCACAATCGTGCGACCGGATGTTACGCTAGTGGAAGCGATCGAACAGATAGATATCGGTGGGCCGGCGCTGCTCAGGTCTGCCGCCAAAAACTATGCCCACGTGGTGGCCCTCTCCGATCCGGTCGATTACCGGCTTATCGTAGAGGAACTGGCTGCCCACGGAGCGGTTACCGCGACCACGTCCCTCGGCATGGCGCGCAAGGCATTTGCTCACACGGCGTGGTATGACGGTACCATTGCCCGCTATCTAGCGGGCCAGGAGGATGGGGCGCAGGCATTTCCGGATCGGTGGTTTTTGGCATGCGAGAAGGTGCGCGACCTGCGCTATGGGGAGAACCCGCATCAAGGAGCGGCTTGGTATCGCATGGCCGGAGCTTCTTCCCTCATCGGCGATCCCCTTCAGGGGAAGGCCCTCTCCTACACAAATCTGCTCGATGCCGATGCCGCAATCGGCTGCGTGCGGGAGTTCGCGGAACCGGCGGTCTGTATAGTTAAACACGCCAATCCCTGCGGTGTCGGGATCGGTGCCACGCTGGCCGAGGCGTTCGAGAGGGCGCAGGCCGCGGATCCGGTCTCCTCATACGGCGGGATAGTGGCTTGCAACCGGCCCGTGGACAGAACGGTAGCGTCGGCGATTGTCGAGGGTTTTTTCGAGGTGGTCTTAGCCTCGGTGTTCGATGCGGAGTCCCGTGCGGTGTTGGCGGCTCGCAAGGGTCTGCGCGTGTTAGTTTGCGATCTATCGGCTCCTCACATGGTAAGGGTACGAAGCGCTTGCGGAGGCCTGCTGGTCCAAGAGCCGGATGCCCTTGCCGAGGAGCCGGCGACGTGGAGGGTGGTTACAACGAGGCGCCCGGGCACTGCGGAACAGGAGGCGATGCGGCTGGCCTGGCGGGTGGCCAAACATGCCCATTCCAACGCGATCGTTCTGGCCAGTGCCGAGCGCACACTGGGGATCGGGGCCGGCCAGACGGCCCGCGTGGACGGGGCACGGATAGCGGCGATGAAAATGACCGCGCGACCGGTGCCGGCGGGCGATGTAATTGCCGCGGCCTCGGATGCCTTCTTCCCCTTTCGCGACGGGATCGACGAACTGGCCCGCGCAGGCGTCACGGCGGTTGTTCAGCCGGGGGGTTCCATTAGGGACGCCGAGGTGATCGCTGCTGCCGATGCACACGGCATTGCTATGTGCCTCACCGGCGCCCGTCATTTCAGGCATTAAAACGGCACCAGCCGCCGCTTCGACCAGATGGCGGTTTCCTAAAATTCCGAGGAAATTTTCCGGATTTTGCCGCTTGACATTGCGAGTCTTCCTCAATAGATAGGCCCTCCCTACGAGAATGGGGGATTGTGGGCCGGAACTCTTGCGGCAGGTTTTGCAAAACGGTATATTCAGCCCATGAAGATCGGATCCGGCGGCCTCAGAGATGGCCGAGGGGCCTCACGCGGTTCTTTGACAACTAAATAGGATGGTCAACGCGTGAAGTGACGGGTTTTGTCAATTCAACACAAGTCGTACTGGTAACTTCCTTGCAACAACGTTCAACGTTTATGCATCGGAGACCAGCAATATCAAACGATCTAACTGGAGAGTTTGATTCTGGCTCAGAGCGAACGCTGGCGGCGTGCTTAACACATGCAAGTCGAACGAGAAAGTGGGGGCAACCCCGCGAGTACAGTGGCGCACGGGTGAGTAATACGTAGGTGACCTACCTTCCAGTGGGGCATAACCTCGCGAAAGCGGAGCTAATTCCCCATACGGTTCCGCCATTACGGTGGCGGAGGGAAAGGCGACCTCTGGTTGCAGGTTGTCGCTGGAAGATGGGCCTGCGTCGGATTAGCTAGTTGGTAGGGTAACGGGCTACCAAGACGAGTAT
>JACPFG010000027.1 GCA_016183125.1 Deltaproteobacteria bacterium | reverse complement strand
CGGCACCGATGTGCTGCTCGATCTCGACGTGATCGGCGGCCGGGCATTGCGGAAGGCCTATCCGGAGACGCTCGCGATATTCGTTATGCCGCCATCGCGGGCTGCCCTGGCTGACCGGCTGCGGCAACGTGGGACGGAGGATGCTGCGGCGATGGAGAAGCGGCTTAAGGAGGCCGATCGCGAGATGGCCGCACGCGACGAATATCATCACGTGGTCGTCAACGATTCGGTGGAGTCCGTATGTCAGGCCGTCGCGCGACTCCTGCTGGCCCATAGGCAGGGAGATTAGGCGATGATACGTCTGTACGACATACTGGATGCCATTACCGGGTACAATCCTAACGCGGATTGCGAGCCGATCAAGGCGGCTTACCGATTTGCGGACCGGTCCCATCAGGGACAGACCCGCAGGTCCGGCGAACCGTATCTCGTCCATCCGGTGGAGGTCGCTGGGATCCTGGCGCAGATGCGTATGGATGTGCCGAGCATCGTTGCGGGGATCCTGCACGACACGGTCGAAGACACCGTTGCAACGCTGGAGGAGGTAGAACAATTGTTCGGGGCCGAGGTCAGGCGCCTGGTAGACGGTGTCACAAAACTGGGCAAGATCAAGTTTCGCACCAGCGAGGAAAAACAGGCCGAAAACTTCCGCAAGATGATCATGGCGATGGCACAGGACATCCGCGTGATCCTTATCAAGCTCGCCGATCGACTTCACAACATGCGCACACTCAGTTATCTCGCGGAGCCTCGCCGGGTGGATATCGCTCAAGAGACTATGGACATCTACGCGCCGATCGCCAACCGGCTCGGTATTCAGCAGCTCAAGGTCGAACTAGAGGATCTGGCCTTCCGGCACATTAAACCCGACGTCTATCAAGCCATAGCCGAGCAGGTGGAACGAGAGCGCCGCGAACGCGAACGATTCATGGAAGAGGTCCGCACGATCGTAGAGCGAAAGATGCACGACGTTAATATCACTTGCGAGATTAAGGGACGGCACAAACATCTCTACAGCATCTATCGCAAGATGGAGGCACAGAACATCCCCTTCAACGAGGTGCACGACCTCATCGCATTTCGTCTGATCGTCTCCACATTATCGCAATGTTACGAGGCGCTGGGCGTCCTCCACTCGCTCTGGAAGCCGGTGCCGGGGCGGTTCAAGGACTACATCGCGATGCCCAAGCAGAACAACTATCAGTCCCTTCATACCACGGTGGTCGGCCCTAGCGGGGAACGGTGCGAGTTTCAGATCCGCACCAGGGAGATGCACGATATCGCCGAACGCTGGATCTCCGCACACTGGAAATACAAAGAGGGACGCCAAATCGAGGACAAGGACGAGCTTAAGTTCAAGTGGGTTCGCCAACTCCTCGAGTGGCAGCGTGAATTAAACGAGCCGACCGAATTTCTCGATACGATCAAGCTCGACCTCTTCGCCGACGACATTTACATCTTCACGCCGAGGGGCGATCTGCGGGAGCTGCCGCGCGGATCCACTCCGATCGATTTTGCCTACGAGATCCACACGGACGTGGGTCATTCCTGCGTCGGTGCGCGGGTCAACGGCAAGATCGTCCCAATCAAGAATCCTCTCCGAAGCGGCGACACGGTAGAGATACTCACCGGGAAGGTAAAACGGCCCAACAAGGACTGGATGCAATTCGTACGCACGTCGCGGGCCAAGGCCAAGATACGGCAATTTCTAAGGCAGGAGGAGCGCGATCAGGCGGAGGGGATCGGCCGGGAGCTGCTGGAGAAGGCCGGCGCCCGCTATGGCTGGACGGCGAACAAGCTGGCCAAGAGCGACGGCATGGAGCGCTACCTGCAGGCGCATAATTACCGGGACATGCCGACCCTATTCGTCTCCATCGGGTACGGGAAGCTTTCGCCTGAAGAGGTCGTGGTAGCTGTGCTGCCGAAAGAGGATCTGGTCGAGCGAGAACCGGCCAAGGTATCGCCAATTGCCCGGATGGTGCAGAAGATCACCGGACGGGCGCGCCCACCTGTCAGGATAAGCGGAATAAGCGACATGCTCGTTACCTTCGGCAAGTGCTGCAATCCGGTGCCGGGAGATCACATCATCGGCTTCGTCACGCGGGGGCGCGGCGTGAGTATCCACGTGGTCGATTGCCCGCGAATACTTGGGAGCGACCCGGACCGTCACGTGACCGTGGAATGGGATACGGCAGCTGGGGTAGCTAGGGTGGCGAAGGTGAAAGTGACCTGCGTCGACAGGCCGGGATTGTTGGCGAATATGACCGAGGCGATAACCAGCATCGGTGTCAACATAACGCAGGCCACGGCGCGGACATCGTCGGAACAGAAGGCGGTCAATATCTTCGATCTTGAGATTCGAGACGTGACGCAATTGCGCCACGTCATCCAGTCTCTGGAAAAGGTGAAAGGGGTCATTGCGGTGGAGCGGCTGCGTACTTAGGCGGCTTTTTGAACGACACCGCTGCGCAGGCAACGCGTGCAGACAAGGATGCGCTGTGTGCCGCCGTGGATCCGCGCACGGACCCTACGCACATTGGGATGGGATCTCTTAGGGGTCTTCCGGTTCGAATGCGAGACATTGTGTCCCGTGAGGGCCCCCTTCCCGCATATCATACAGCGCCGAGCCATGGGCCGGCGATCTATACGGTTATGCCGGAAATAGCAAGGGGCCAAAAAAAATGGCGCACGACCGGCAGATGCTGGGTCAGTCAGGTGAAGAGATCGCGGCAGATTATCTGCAATCGATCGGGTTCAGGATAGTGGAGCGTAATTTTAGGACGCGGCGGGGAGAGATCGATCTTATTGCAAGCCGGGGGAGGGCGTTTCATTTCATAGAAGTCAAGACCTCACCCCGCGCAAACAGCGCCGGATCGTCGCGGCGGCCACTGCATACTGCGCCCGCCATCGGTGTCTTAATGCCGAGATCCATTTCGATGTCGTGAGCGTGGATGGCGCTCTGCCCACCCCCGCAGTGGACTATCTCGTGGATGCCTTCGAAGTCCCGGAAAAATTTTAATACGATTGCCTCCGGTGGCATTTTAGGTCATATGGCGGCCCCGATTGTGAGGAATGCCGCATGGGTTTCCGTCTTGTAGTGCCGAAAGAACGATGGACCGGGGAACGGCGAGTTGCGTTGGTGCCGGAGGTCGCCGTACGTCTTGTAAAGATGGGCTTTGAGGTGGTCGTCGAGTCCGGAGCGGGTACGGGCGCATATTTCAGCGACGCCGATTATACGGCTGTTGGCGCACAGGTGGGTAACGGGGCGTCGATGCTTGCGGCGGCGCAGCTCCTTCTTAAGGTGCAGCCGCCGGAACCTGAAGAGATCGCTGCGCTGCCGGAGGGCTGTATCGTCATCTCTTTCCTCTTTCCCCATCGTTTTACCGACCGGATCGAGCATCTCCGCCGAAAAAAAATTACCGCCTTCGCGATGGAGTCGGTCCCCAGGGTGACGCGTGCGCAGACGATGGACGCCCTCTCCTCCCAGTCTACCGTGGCCGGTTACCAAGCTGCCGTGATGGCGGCGCAGTTGAGCGGACGGTTTTTCCCGATGCTGACGACCGCGGCCGGGACGATACGCCCGGCCAAGGTCTTGGTGATTGGTGCGGGGGTGGCGGGTCTTCAGGCGATCGCCACTGCGCGGCGCCTGGGCGCGGTCGTTGAGGCATACGATGTCCGCCGGGCCACCAAGGAGCAGGTGGAGTCGTTAGGCGCGCGCTTCGTAGAGGTGGGGATAAACGCAGAGGCGGAGGGCGGGTACGCCAGGGAATTGACGGCTGAAGAGAGGTCGCTCGCAGAGGGGATAGTAGCGGACCGGGTGGCGCAGGCGGATGTGGTTATCTCCACCGCGCAGGTGCCGGGACGCCCGTCCCCCCGGCTTATTTCGCGCGAGACGGTGGAGCGGATGAGACCCGGGGCGGTCATCGTCGACCTAGGGGCGGACGGCGGCGGCAACTGCGAACTTACCAGGCCTGGGACATCCGTTGAACATCATGGGGTAACGATCCATGGGCCTGTTAATCTGGCAAGCCAGCTGCCGACCCATGCCAGCGAGATGTATGCTCGAAACCTGCTTAATTTTGTTGTGCTGCTTACGAAGGAGGGGCGATCGGTGGAACCCGATTGGACCGATGAGGTGGTGTCCGGCACGGCGCTGATGCATGCCGGCGAGATGAAAAATGCGCCGGGGTGGTGCCTGGTCACGGGAGGTAAGCGATGACGGAAGGGATCTGGGCGGCATGCTACATCTTTCTGCTCGCGGCCTTCAGCGGGTACGAGGTGATCGCCCGAGTGCCGGTTATACTCCACACCCCGCTGATGTCGGGGTCTAACTTCATCCACGGGATAGTGCTTGTGGGGGCCATGGTGGTGCTGGGCCATGCGACGACCGGGGCGGAAAAGGTGATCGGGTTTTGCGGCGTTCTGCTCGGCGCGATGAACGCCGCCGGGGGCTACGCCGTGACCGAACGGATGCTCGAGATGTTCGAAGGGAAGAAGCCAAAACCATGATGGCTACAGTGATCCAGCTGGTCTATTTCGTCACGGCGCTCCTCTTCATAGCAGGGCTCAAACGGATGGGCTCGCCGACCACGGCGCGCAGCGGGATCGTCTGGGCCGGCACGGCGATGGCCTTGGCCGTGGCCGCGACACTTAGCTGGCCGGGGATGGGGAACTATGGGCTGATACTGACTGCGCTCGTAATAGGAACATTGATCGCCTGGATCTTGGCCAAGCGAGTGGCGATGACCGACATGCCGCAGATGATCGCCATCTATAACGGTATGGGCGGCGGATCGGCGGCGGCGATCGCAGCGGGCGAGCTGCTGCGCGGGGATGCGATGCCGCGCGGACTGGCGATGCTGGCCGTGGGGGGAGGGCTTATCGGGGCGATCTCCTTCAGCGGAAGCCTGATCGCCTTTGCGAAATTGCAGGGATGGATGCGCCCGCGCCCGATCACATGGCCTAGGCAACAGTGGTACAACCTTGGGGTCCTAGGCGGCGCCGTGCTGCTGGCGGCCCTGTTGATTTTTACTAAGACACCGGTTGTCATAGCCGGTTTTTTCCTGCTTGCGATTGCGTTCGGGACGATGATGACGCTCCCGATCGGCGGTGGGGATATGCCGGTGGTTATCTCTCTTTATAATGCGCTGACCGGTCTGGCGGTCGGCTTCGAGGGATTTGCGCTCGGCAATGCCGCGATGATCGTGGCCGGTACGGTAGTGGGGGCTGCGGGCACATTGCTGACCGTCCTGATGGCCAAGGCGATGAATCGCTCCTTGGGAAACGTGTTGTTTAGCGCCTTCGGGCAGGAGGTGGCGACGGCCGAGGGGGCGGTAACGGGGAGCCTCAGGCCGATGGAGGTGGAGGATGCCGCGATCCTTATGGCTTACGGCGGCAAGGTGATCGTGGCGCCGGGATACGGGATGGCAGTGGCGCAGGCTCAACATAAGGTCAGAGAGCTGGCCGATCTCTTGGAACGGCGCGGTGTGACGGTCAAGTTTGCGATCCATCCGGTTGCAGGGCGGATGCCCGGCCATATGAATGTATTGTTGGCGGAGGCTGGGATTGCGTACGAAAAATTATTCGATCTGGAGGAGATCAACGCGGAGTTTCCGACCGCCGATGTCAGCCTGGTGATCGGCGCCAACGACGTAGTCAATCCCGCAGCGCGGAGCAATCCGGCGAGTCCGATCTACGGTATGCCGATCCTGGATGTGGATCGCTCCAAAAACGTGTTGGTCCTTAAGCGTGGCCAGGGGAGAGGGTTTGCCGGGATCGAAAACGAGCTCTTCTTCACCGACAACACCCGCATGCTTTACGGCGACGCGCAGGAGACCGTCAACCGTCTCGTCCAGGCCCTCAAAAAATTGTAGGCCCTTTCAAGTCACAATCAGAGGATAAGGTGTGTCACTGCTCACTCACGATCGACTGATTTTTTTCTATTGTTGTCCATTTTTTTATTGACTCTTCCAATCTACTCATAATAGACACGCCCGTTCGAGCGATTGGAGCCGGTCATTTTTCTCTTTCCACAGTGTCATAAGTGTATAAAGTTTTTGCTCCTCGCGGGGATTGTCGGCCTTGGGGTCGGCTGCGGTTCGGCCGCGCCTGAGGGCGCCACAACCACCTCGCCGGACGCATCCACATCAGCGATCGAGGAACCGACCATCCAGCGCTCCGGCGACGGGACCGGTTGCCCCGGCGGAGAGGCGGGGCCGTCGAGCCTCGCGCAGATGAAAGACCGCGCGCTGCAGATGGCGCACGAATCGGGCCATGAGATGACGCCGGAGGAGGTGGCCCAGACGGAAGCAGGGCTGGCCAAACTCGGCGACTACGTCACGGTTACGTTCGGCTACGAGGCGTGTATCACGTGGGAACACGCGCAGGCGGCCGGGATGGGGATGGAATCGATGCCCCCACCTCCTGGCGCGCCGCCATCATGGCCGAGCCCTGCGGCGCAGATTTCCGGCGATGGCGACACCTGTACCGACGCCCCCGGCGGGTCATATAGCCTCGATTACATGGAGGCCGCCGCGCACGAATCGCAGCCGGACAAGCCGATCGAGCAGATTCACGCCGGGATGATCAAAATCGGGGAATATGTCACCGCCACATTCGGCTACGAGGCGTGCATCACGCAGCCACACGCCGCGGCGGCGGACAAAGCCATCAATATTACTGGGCCCGCGCCCGAAGTCACTTTCACCTTTGACATTGTCGGTACAGACCTACGTGTCGTCATTATGGCAATTGATAGTGATGGCTTGGCCGAATTGCCCTATCGGTATAGCGTAGACAATGGGGAGTTTTCAGAGTGGGGAGCCGACCCGAGTGTGACGTTCCCAGGCTTTGCCACAACCCCGCACCTTATTCGTTTTGAGGCAAGAGACGCGTTGGGAAATATCGGGAAGGAAACGCGCGAAATAGAACCGGAAATCGTCATTTCCCCCGAACACGTGGTGTTGTATCTTGGCCAAGGGACTCTTCTTAACCCGGTGACCCGCCAGTTCAGCGCCGCCTGCTTTTTGCGGATAAACCAGCTGTCGCTACCTATCTCCTGCGGCAATCTTGTCTGGTCGCTAAGCAAACAAAGGGGAACGGTGACCGCTGCAGGCCTCTACACCGCGCCTTCGAACTTTCCTGTGTCGCAAGCGCCAGCCGCCTCACTTCAGGATGCGCAACTGGCTGTGCAATCGTTGAATCAGTCGTTACAGTCACTGCTAGAGAATTTGCAACCGATCCAGCAGCAGGCACAATACATAGGGCAACAGATCCAACAAACCGGGCAGACCACACAGGATCCTTCGGCACAGGCGCAGGCGGCTGTGTTTCAGCTCCAGGAAGCCCAAGCACAGTACGAAACGCTGCTGCAGCAAACCGAAGGGCTGCAGGGCGTGCTGGGATCGGTCCAGACAAACATGCTGATCGCAGCAGGCGCGGTGCGGTCCTACGATCCTGTTACGGTGACGGCGGAGAGTACAGATTTAGCGGGTGTATCAGATAATGCCCTTATTGTTCTAAAGGCAGGTTCGGCGCCCAAACCGAACGCGTTTATTGATTCTATAACCCCCAATCCTGCGCCTGAAGATGATGCGGCAAATGGTGGTGAGATCGCCTTTACCGGCCACGGAACAGGCGGGAGTCAGCCTATCGTGAGTTATAGCTGGTTCCAGCGCCCCCAGGGTGGCGGTGCCTATCAGGCATTAGTGGTGGGAGATTCAGACAAGTTTTTCAGGACGGGCACATTAACGCAAGGCGCCTATGAGATCTGTTTGAAAGTAACGGATAGCGATTCGATCGAATCCGATTGTAGCGCTCCGGTCACCCTGACCGTTTTGCCGCCGCCGGTCTATTGCGGGAAAACATTAGCGGAATGGTCTACTACTGCCGGGGTGAATGTGATCACGAGCAAGAGTGAAAACCTGAGCGATGGCAGAGAGCACTTCGAAGGAACGAATGGCAAGGATGTCATCATTGGGTATAACGATTATCTCATTTTTGATTTTTTAGCAGGGGGATTTGTTGTGGGCCCGGGAGACTATATAGAAGGAAAGGGCGGGGACGATTGCATTTATGGCAGGGGCCGGTTTGATGATCTGTTCGGCGGCGATGGAAATGATGAAATTCATGGCGGAGATGACGAGGATTATATCAGAGGTGGAGGCGGAGACGATACAATCTACGGTGAAAACGCTTTAGACGAGTTGTATGGCGATGATGGGATGGATTATATATATGGCGGCCCTAATGTAGACTATATTTACGGCAACGACAACTCATACCATCTCTATGGCGAAGACGGGAACGATCACATTTATGGCGGCGTGGATGACGACTATATTGATGGCGGTCCGGGCGGGGATACTATTGAGGGAAATGCCGGAGAAGTCTGGGGAGGCGGTGGTGGTGACGTGATTCAGGGAAATTTACATCGTGATATAATTCATGGCCAGGATGGGGATGACAGCATATACGGCGGCTGGGGGCACGACGACATATTCGGATATGCTGGAACCGACACGTGCGACGGCAACGCCAATCCACCGGGTGATCCAGATCATTGCGATTGTGAAACGAAGATCAGCTGCAACTAAAGGGGATACACGAATGCATTTTCTCTCTTGGCGCCAACGGATTGTTACTCTGCTGCTCGGCGTGAGTTGCACAACGCTCCTTGGCGCCTGCGGCTCGGCCGTGCCGGACGAGACCTCGGCTTCTTCCGCCGAGGCCTCTACCTCAGCAGTGAAGAGCAGCGGTGTCCAGCTCTCCGGGGACGGTGCCGATTGCGCCGACGTTCCCGGAGGGCCTTACAGCCTCGCGTACATGGAGACGGCGGCCAAGGAATCGCAGCCGGACAAACCGATCGAGCAGATTCACGAGGGGATGCTACAACTGGGTGAATACGTCACGACCACGTTCGGCTACGAGGCGTGCATCACGCAGCCGCACGCCGCGGCGGCGGATGCGGCGCTGTGGCAATGCCTCCCGCCGCCTGCCGATCTGGTCAGTTGGTGGTCGGGGGACAATACGGCGAATGACCTGCAAGGGGGCAATCACGGCTTGTTGCAGAACGGGGCAAGCTATGCCGCGGGCATGGTCGGCCAGGCCTTCAGCCTGGATGGCGTGAATGACTTTGTCGAGATCCCGGATAGCCCTGCGCTGGACATTACGGACGTCATCACCGTCTCTGCCTGGATTAAAACCCCAGGCACCGGGGACCAGTTGGTTGGGTTGGCAGGGATCGTCGGAAAAATGCACGGAGTTGAACCCCGAGCAGGCTATGTCCTGGCGGTGGACATCGCAGGGAAGGCCCGGTGCGATATGGCCGGTGCGGGGCCTTCCCAAGCTGTCGCTGTCTCCACCACATCGGTGACAGATGACCTCTGGCATCATGTGGCGTGCAGCTATGACGGAACCACCGTCAGGGTATACGTGGACGGACAGCTCGAAGACACCGTAGAGTATGCCGATGGGATCGGCTTAAACGATGAACAGCTGCGGATCGGGTTTGACCCGGTCCCACTTGAGACGGCGCGATTTTTCAACGGGCTCATCGACGAGGCCGCCATCTTCCACCGCGCGCTGGCCGCCGAAGAGATTGCGGCCATCTACACGGCCGGCAGTTCCGGCCAGTGCAAGCCCGCGGGGCCCATTACGAAGGTGATCGAAGCGGGTCCGTACGTGAATTTCACGGTCACGTCTACGGGCACCGAAATCAACATTCAGTTTGATGTAAATCCGGCCGTGGAGCTGCATGAGCTCCCATTTAGGTACCGGCTCGATGAGCAGCCGTCTACCGACTGGACCGCTGATCCGTCGCATACCTTTAGCGGTCTTACGCCGGGAGGCCATCTGGTGGTCGTCCAGGTACGGGACGTCAGCGGGGATTTTGAACCACAGGGGGTGTTTGCCGGAGATGGAGCAATACGTCAGGTCGAGTTCGGCATGTCTATTGCTCCCGAGAGTATTGCGTTGTATGAAGGCCAGACACAGCAGTTTACGCCAACCTGTTTTTATATTGTCGGACAGAGCCAGTATACGATATCCTGCGGCACACTTGCATGGTCATTGCAGGAGCCGAAAGGCACATTGACCAATACCGGCCACTATACATCCGCTTCGAGTTTTCCCCTATCTGCCGCGTTAGAGCCGGGCGATCTACAGGCAGCGCAAGCAAGTTTACAGACAGCCGATCAGGGCATACAGGGGTTGCTCACTAGCATCCAGACGATCCAGCAGCAAGTGCAGGCCATTCAGGGGCAGATCCAACAAGCCCAGCAGACGTTGCAAAATCCTGATGCCGAGTTGCAAACCGCTGTGGGGCAGATAGATGAAGCCCAGGCAAATTACGCCACACTGCAACAGCAACAAGGCTCGGCCGCACTGACCGCCCTGGGGTTAACTCAGTCCGGCATTCAACAGGCAGTCGGCGCCGTCCGAGAGCTTGATAATTTTGTCACCGTGACTGCGGCGGCGACGAATCTCGGTTTGTCAGGCAATGCGCTTGTTGTTTTAAAGGCAGGCTGGCCCCCTCCGGACGCGTTGATACTTTCTATAGTCCCACAGACTGTAGAAGTGGGCCAGACCGTAACATTAAATGGGGCAGGGGTAGCAATGGGATTGGATCCAATTACAGCGTATATGTGGTACAGGATGAATTATCTAGGTGCGTGGGTGCCCATTACTCCGTGGCTAACAAGTCCTAGCTGTACACTCACGCCTCCTGGGGTGGTATGGCCTATGCCCAATTCGAAGAATACCTGTGAAGTTTCCCAGGATTTCTTCCCCATCCTCGGCCCCCATCGTATAAGGCTGAGGGTTAAGGATGCCGGAGGCTTAATATCCGGCTATAGTGAAGAGAAAACATTAACAGTTATCCCTGTGCAAGATTATTGTGGAAAAACTAAAACAGAATGGAAATACTTAGGTGTAAACGTAATTGATACTCCGGATACTTCAGATCCAAATTGTACCTCCTGTTATACCGGCACTTCAGACAAAGACATTATCGTCGGCAGTTCGAAGGACGACACAATTGATGGGAAGGGTGGCGATGATTGTATCTACGGTTTAGACGGCAGCGATACAATACACGGTGGCGGGGGGAATGATGAGATTCATGCGGGGGAGGGTCATCACGATGAATTGCATGGGGGATGGGGTGTAGATTATATTTATGGTGATAAGGTGGAGCAAGCGACTATCTACGGTAATGATGGTGACGATTATTTGTATGGCGCAACTGGATATGCGTTTAATCACATCTATGGCGGCTGGGGGTCAGACCATATATGGGGTGGTTCTCACGCTGATACCATTGAAGGGAATGACGGCGACGACTATATCTATGGACAGGGTGGTGGAGACACAATCTCTGGCGGCTGGGGTTCGGACCAGATCTGGGGAGGTTTAGGGACGGATGCCATTTATGGGAATGATAATCATGACTTTATTTGGGGAGACGACGGCGACGGGTCTGCAGGCGATTGGGATTACATCGATGGCGGCTGGGACATGGATACTCTTATGGGCAATGGTGGTGGAGATGTGATTTATGGCGGGTCCGGAGTGGATCATATCTTTGGCCAATCCGGCGATGATGAAATTCATGGCGGTAATAACGATTGGTCGGGCTATGAAGACGAAAGTCTTTATGGAAATGATGGCAACGACACGCTGTATGGAGAGTGGGGACTTGATCTTATATATGGGGGCGCTGGAGCAAGCGATTATTGCAATGGCGGCGCCGATCCGGTGGGAGTCGATGACATCTGTGACAGCGCGTGCGAGACAAAAACATCGGAGTGCGATTGAGTAGAGGTCCCCATAAGTGTATAAAGTTTTTGCTCCTCGCGGGGCTTGTCGGCATTGGGGCTGCTTGCGGCTCAGCTACGCCGGATGGGGACGTAGGCTCAACGGCCACCACCTCGCCAGACGCATCCACATCCGCAATCGAGGAACCGAGCATCCAGCGCTCTGGGGACGGGACTGATTGTCCCGGCGGGGAGGCGGGGCCGTCGAGCCTCGTCCAGATGAAAGACCGCGCGCTGCAGTTGGCGCACGAATCAGGTCACGACATGACGCCTGAGGAGGTGGCCCAGACGGAAGCAGGGCTTGCCAAACTCGGCGATTACGTCACGGTCACGTTCGGTTACGAGGCCTGCATCACGTGGGAGCACGCGCAAGCGGCGGGGCAGGGGATGGAAGTAGGAACGCCAGTGCTCCCACCTATCCTGCCACTGCCAGAGCCCCAAGACCCGGCCTTGGTCCCTCCCTCTGGCAATGGGACAGACTGCGCCAATGGGATGACCGGACCTTTCGGTCTGACCTACTTGGTGGAAAAAGCCCAGCCGTTCCTCCACGAGATGACCGTGGCGGAGATAGAGGTGGCGGTCCAATCGGTGGGGCAATATGTGACGACTAGCTTTGGGTACGAGGCATGTATTACGAGTGAACATTTAAGTTCAGCAGTGCAAGCGAACTCGACGGTGGCGGACAGTGCTGGACCAGGACCGGGGCACGGGTTGTTAACGGGACTGTTGCCGGGAGTTTCAGACCTTGCAGGCCCAACTATACTGTCCTCCGGGGATGGCACGAACTGCACCAATGCCCCGGGGGGGCCATATAGCTTGGCCTACATGATTGCGGCAGCACAGGAGAGCCAACCGAGCAAGCCCCTATCGCAGATCCAGGCTGGGATGCAGAAGATCGGCAAGTACGTGACCGTCCATTTTGGCTATGAGGCGTGTATCACGCAGCCGCATGCGCAGGCAGCAGACAAGGCGATCAACAGCCCCATGCCTCCACCGATGCCACCTCCGACCCATGAGATTGGGCCCAGGCTATGGCGGCTCACCTGGTCGGACGAGTTTAACGGCCCGGAGGTCGGGAATGAAGATTGCTATCATGTAGTGAAAACGCCGGCTCAGTGCATAAAGATAGACAATAGCACGGCCGATTGTTGCAGTGGTAATCCGGATGGTTCCCCCGATTGCCTGGGGCTGCCCATCGAGCTGCTGGGTTTAAATAAATGTGTTTGGTCCGTATTGGACCTTGCCGGCAGGGCGGGGCCGGATGGGCTAATTGCTGCGGCATCCCCTGATGCGGTGGCTGTGGAGGGAGGGGAGCTCATTCTCAAAACGCATGTGAATCCGTGGTACACGGGGCAGTCGGATTGTGGCAATCCGGTGGCGACAAATCCCAAGGCCAACACGAAGAATTGTCCTTTTCATGTGGGCGGGGTGAACAGTCAAACTATTCCTGCTTTGGCGCCAGCGCATGGTGTGAGCGGGTTTTCCCAACAATACGGCCGATTCGAGGTGCGGGCGAAGTTAGCCGCAGGGCCTGGCAACGTTTCTGCCCATTGGTTGATGCCCCAGGCTGGGACGCCGTGGCGGTATTTCGATGAGATTGATATTATGGAACAATGGGCAACATATCAGACGTCCGTGCATGGCGGGTTGGTGTCGGGTTGGGCCCTCGGTAATAGACAGATTGGTCCCTGGCAAATGGCCGGTACCGACCGCTATCTGGCCGGCGACTTTGTCAATGGGGACGGGCAGGATGAGCTCCTCTTCCTCTCGGAGGTGTTTAATGCAGGCGGGCTCATGGAGTTCAACGGATCGGCGTGGCAATCGGTGTGGAGCGGGCCATTCGTGGCGATGGGGGTTCCCGGCTATCTGGCCGTCGGGTTCGACAATTACGCACTGAACAAGTATGTGACGGGCGATTTTGATGGGGATGGGATGGACGAGCTGCTGGCCATCAATAACTCTGACGAGGCTCGACTCCTGCGCTATGTGGGCGGGAGTTGGCAAGCGCCCTGGATCGACCCCAATTGGCAGATTGGCCCCTGGTGGGGCGCCTCCTCGTATCGGTTCGTGGCCGGCGACTTTAACGGCGATGGTCAAGATGAGTTACTCGCCGTCTGGCCGGTTGGGTTGGCTACACTCCTCAAATTTGACGGCGCCACCTGGCAGGTTGTCTGGAGCACGGTAAACGGACAGATCGGCCCCAGCTGGACGATCGGTCCGATGGATCAGTATCTGGCCGGGCGGTTTGACGGCGCCGGGCCGGCGGTAGGACTCATGGTCGTCAATCCGAATGCCTTGCCGCCGTATGTCGGTGTGGGCCTGATGAAATATGATCCGGCCGGCAACACGTGGACGCCGCAGTGGTGGACGGCCGACCGGTTGATCGGACCCTGGTCGGTCAATCCTGGCGATCGGTTCGTGACGGGGGATTTCGATGGGGATCAGCAGGAGGAGGTCCTGGCCGTGTCCGATTGCGGTTGGGCCCAAGTGGTCGAATATGCCCCGGGGACCGGTTGGCAATGGGTGTGGGATAATGGGGGAGACGGCCACCTGATGACCGATGCCCCGTGGTATCTCCGGCAGACCGATGCCTACGTGGCGGGGTATTTCACAGGGGCGGGCAAGGCCCAGTCATCTCTTCTAGGGGTGTCGAAGGAGACGGGTCTATGGCAGCTCCTGGGGCTGCAGTCCGGCGCTGGTGACTGGGCGTCATTAGCAATGAATCAGGGGAACGGGGATATAACGGTCAGCGAGACCGGGGGATTCGATCCGCTAAATAACGCCTTCTCGACCGAATATCATCTCTTCGCGGCGGAATGGGATCAATACCGGATCTATTATTACATAGACGGGATCAAATATCGGGAGATCCAAAAGGGGGAGATTGGCGATGGGAAGGTTCATGATGTCAACGGGAACACGATCGGCCAATTACCGCTCAATTTGGGTATCCCAAAGTGGCCATTTCATTGGATGCTCAGTAACGGCCTCAAGAATTATGTCGTACCGGTGGACAACTTTTTCTGGGAACTAGGACATGCCTTATTCCCGGATGTATTTTCAGAGGTGAATCCCAACCCGCAGGATTTCATCCCGCAGGAGCAGCATATTGACTACGTCCGGGTCTACGAGCGCTGTCAGGTAGGCACGGACTGCAAGCAGATCGAAAATCAGCGGGCCTGGGAGCGGAAGTGGGGGAACCAAAACAATCTCGGGTATATTGGGCCATGGGACATAGACCCCACTAATGATCGCTATGTCGTCGGCAATTTTGATAGCGCCGATCCGGAAGACGAGTTGCTTGCCATAGAGGTGAACTTTGGCTTGCCGCTGAGCGATGCCCAGTTGCTGAGATATCAGAATGGGAGCTGGCAGGGAAAATGGGATAACGGCGGATCGGGATTTGTTGGAAACTGGCTTCCACAGGACATCGATCAGTTTGTAGCCGGTGATTTCGACGGCGATGGCGCAGATGAACTCCTGGCCATTCGTAAGTGGGGTCCGAATGGCATGGATGCGCTGATCAGTTTACAGAAGTATGATGCTGGTTCTTGGCAGCCACTCTTTTCGGGCGCATCCTATAATGTAGAGTCATATCCTCTGTACGTGGATACACAGTACATAGTGATCGACTCGAATGGAGATGGCCGAGATGAGCTTTTTGTGATCCACCCCTCTGCGAAAAAAGCGTATCTGATCTGGTTTGGTGGTCCGCCAGGGTGGTTCACCATGTGGTGCAGTGATAGCACCCTGGTTGGTTGCCAGGCGTCGTTCGGATAGGTGGCGTCATGGACTCTTGACTCGAACGATCGGTTTCGTGCGGGAGACTTTGATGGAGATGGATGGGAGGATCTGTTGGCCATGAGCGCTGACGGCGATGCGCACTTGATGAAATTAGAGACTTTTGTCGTGGACTATCCCGATCCAGTTCCCGATGGCTATTTCTATGACTGGCAATGGCAATGGGGGAACAACGGTAACAGCCGGATCGCGTTGCGCCAGCTCTGGCCATGGGATAACGTCCTCGCAGGGAATTACTACCGCGATGGAAAAGACGCACTGTTCGTCGTCCACAATTACAACTTGCCTACACCTGGGACAGGCAAGCGAGCACATATGATCCAGAGTGCGTCATTCGGCACGTGGCAGTTCATGCGTGAGGACGTCTCGTCCATTGCCCTGTGGAATATGGGCTTGGACGATCGGTATCTAACCGGCAATTTCCTTGGCGATGGGGGCGACAACCTCCTGGCCATTAGCCCAAGCACCGGCTGGGCCCATCTGATGACCCTCCAGGGGCCGTAAATTCACGTTCCGTCTTGCAGGACGTTATAATCCATGTTATCGTTTTCTCTATGGATTTCAATGACGCGGAGCACCAGTCATTTTTTGCTGCAATGATGCGGCACAACGGCATCGCCGCCTTTTTCCTCTTTGGTTCACATGCCCGCGGGCGGGTGCGTCGGGATAGTGACCTGGACCTTGCCTACTTACCGTCGCGGGATCTCTCTTCCACAGAGGAGGACGCCGTGCATCTCGCCCTTATGGACCATGTGAAATGCGATCGCCTCGATGTCGTGAATTTGCGCGCCGCCCCCCTCCTGCTCCGCTTTGCCGTCATCCGGCACGGTCGGTGTATTGCCGCGCGCAACCCAGACGCCGTTACCCAATTTATCTTCGAAACCCGCCGGGATTATCTGGACACCCAATATCTCCGCGCGGTCTTTGCGCGCTATCAGCAGCAGCGCATTGCCCATGGTGCCTTTGGGGCGGCTCGATGACCATGCTCGATCGCGAGCTGATCACGCGGCATCTCACTGAACTCGATGAGGTGCTCGCCTATCTCCGCAGCAAGCAGGGTCTACAGGAGCGGGACATTCTTGCCACCTATGAACTGCGCCTCGCCATCGAACGGGCCTTTCACTTGGCGATTCAGAATGTTGTGGATATCGGCAATCATGTCTTAGCCAGCCTGAGCGTCACCGCCGTCGAAACCTACGCCGATATCCCGCGCGCATTGGCCGAGCAGCGGGTGATTTCCAAACCCCTTGCCGACCGCCTGATGCGAATGGCACGGTTCCGCAACATCCTCGTGCACGAATACGTCAAGGTCGAGACGAAAAAACTGGTCGAGTTCCTTGGCCACCTAGAGGACTTTTCAAGTTTTGCCCAATCAATCAACAAGTGGCTGCAGCACGAGTAACTGGGCCTATCGCTCTTTTTGCTTTTTTCGTTTGCGTTTAATCGCGCGAATCTTTTCGAGGTAACGGAGGTCGTCGAGGTCCTTGCCGTGCCCGGCGGCGCGTTCTCGCTCGGAAGATTTGTCGAGATCTCGGCGTCCGAGAACCGGGAAGGCAGTAACAGATGACGCTGAAGTAAGGGAAACGGCCTAGCGCTATTTTGTGCCCCGCAGTCGGTTGAGGATCTTGCGGGTCAGTTCGTAGACGTCTTTCCTGTCGCCTGCCTTCCGGATGCCGAGGGAAATCACTTCGACGGTGCGCGCGGGCTCGTGAATCGTGTACACAATCCGAAAGCGGTTGCCGAGGCAGTGCCGACTCAAGCATCCGGCAAACTCCCCGCGCAAACACCTCCCCTTCAGCTGGGGCACTGTGGACAAATCCTCCATAGAGTCGGCAAGTTTCCCCGCGATTCGCCGATCCCGGTAAGCGATGGTTTCGAGCAATGCCGCCGCTTCATCCGTCAGCACGACGCGATACGGCACTCGTTTCTCCGTCATATCCGCAATTGCTTCCGGACTGTCCGCAGCGCGCGCACGCGGCCCCGCCGCGCGTCGTCCAGGCCGCGCCGAATGGACGCCAGCAAGGGCCTATCGAGCGTAATCTCGGCCATTTCCTGCAGGCTTTCATACGCGCGGATCGGCAAGATGACCATCACCGGTTTGCCGCGCTTGGTGACTTCGACCACGCCGGGCGTGTGCTCGAATGTCGCCGCCAATGCCAGGAACTGTTGACGGGCCTCCGTGACACTTAAGAGTTTGTGCATGTCTGACCCTCCATATTGTACAATATAACGTACAGATAATGTACATTTATCTCGTTGGCTTGTCAATTGCTTCGGCGCATAGCCGTGATGCACAAGGGGAACAGTCTGCTCGCCATCGGCACCAACGGCTGGGCCCACCTGATGACGCTGAAGTAAGGGGCACATTTCGCGGCTTGTCTCCGACGCATTTTCATGTCATAAGCCGAATCCATGCCGGAAGGGGTGGGGCGGGAGGCGGAAATTATGCGGGAGGCGATCGCCATCCTTGTGCGTGAGTGTGCGCCGGCACGGATCTATCTGTTCGGGTCACGCGCAAAAAAAACGGCGAAAAAAGGGGCAGACTTCGATTTCGCGGTGGAGGGGCCGGTGCCCTCCGACGCCCGCCGCCGCATCGTGAAGGATCTGCTCGAAAGCGTTGCGGGCCTTTATTCCGTGAATCTGGTATTCCTGTCGGAGGTAGACGAAAAGTTTCGCTCCATTATTCTGGAATCGGGAGCACTGGTCTATGAGCAAAAAGGAAATTGAGTATTCCGTGACACAGTTGGCCCGCGCCATTGTGCGGCTTGAGGAGGCGGTCCGCCAAGCAGCGGATGACGACCCCTTAAAGCAAGATGGGGCCATTCAAAGATTCGAATTTACCTTCGAGTTGCTGTGGAAAACGTTGAAGCGTTATTTCGATTTTGTGGGCAAGTCGCCGCTGGCCAACCCGCGGGACATTCTGAAAGAGGCTTTTCGGCAAAACTTTTTTACCGAAGAGGCGACGTTCCTGGAAATGCTAGACGACAGAAACATCTGCGCGCACGTCTATGATTTCGATACGACCCGCCGCATCTTCGACAAAATCAAGGCCAGATATCTCGCGGCCATTCAGGGCCTCGCGCTGCTCGTGAAGGAAAAAGCTGACGCCGCCGGTTGACCACAAGAGGACGGACCACGTCGCACAAGGGCTATGTCGACAAGAACCTATTGATCGTCTTCCGGAAACTGAAACACTGTCTCGCCGGGCCTTACGTACCCAAGCTCCCGGCGGATGATCGGTTCCAGATAGTAGGGATCCTCCAGCCGCTCGATCTCGAGTTCCAGCGCATGCACTTTTTCCGTCAGGCGAGTCTCATCGCGCGACAGATCGGCTTGTGTGTTAGAGAGCGCCCTCCAGGTCAGGAGGCCCTGATCGCCGAAGATGATCAGCCAGCCAAAGATGCCGATGATCAGAAGGCCTACGACCGGCAGCGGGTCGAGCCAGCGAGATCGGGATTGCTCCCCGCTCGCGCGAAACCGTTTGACTACCGCCGCAACGGCGGCGTGCCACCATCTAGACACCATTAGGTAAAAAGGTTTTTTTGGTTCTCCGGTGCGGGCGCCGGGAGCCCCAGGTGTTCGTATGCCGACGCAGTTGCAACCCGGCCGCGCGGTGTACGGGCCAAGAGTCCTGATTGAATCAAAAAGGGCTCGTAGACGTCCTCGATCGTCTCCCGCTCCTCGCTGATGGCTGAGGCAATCGTTTCTACGCCGACGGGGCCCCCCTGGAATTTTTCTATGATCGTCAGCAGGATCTTTCGGTCCATAAGGTCTAGCCCCTGAGCGTCGACCGACAAGAGCTGCAGGGCCTCATGGGCCACCGTAAGGTCTACATGGCCCTCGGCCTTGACCTCGGCGAAATCACGCGCGCGACGGAGCAGCCGGTTGGCGACACGCGGTGTGCCGCGGGAGCGCTGCGCGATCTCGCGTGCTGCGGCGGTAGCCAGCCGGACCTTAAGCAGCTCGGCCGACCGGATCAGGATGGCGGCCAGCTCATCAGTGGCATAATACTCCAAGCGATTTACTATCCCGAAGCGGTCACGCAGCGGCGAGGTGAGCAACCCCGCGCGCGTTGTGGCGCCC
>JACPFG010000130.1 GCA_016183125.1 Deltaproteobacteria bacterium | reverse complement strand
TCGCGGCGGGGATCCTGGTCGCGTTTGGGCAATATACGTGGAAGAAATTGATGCGCCCCAAGGAGTTTCTGGATCACGTGGTTGAAGGGGGGCGGTCGGTGATCATCCGCGCCTTAATCATCATCATGGCTGTAACCTTGGGCGATGTAATGAAGGCCCTGCCTCCGGAGGGGCTGGGGACTGCCCAATATATAGTAGACGTGACCAGGCCGTTTATCATCCCGGCGCTGGTGCCCGCCATCGTTTTCGTGATCCGGGCGCTCGTCTCCTTCGCAACGGGCTCCTCGTGGGGGACTTGGGCCCTAATGATGCCGATCGCCATGCCGATAGCTCTCGCGGCCGGAGTCAATCCGTATCTCACGGCGGCCGCCGTGTTAAGCGGCGGGGCGTTCGGAGACCAGTGCGGGCCCATTTCGGATACCAGCGTCCTCTCCGCGATCGGGGCCAATACCGATCTGATCGAGCATGTCCGGACGCAGCTCCCTTATGCCCTCACTGCCGCATTTTTCGCCCTGGCTGCCTTCCTCATGGCCGGCGGCATGGGGTGGTAACCGCTAGGAGCCTGTCGGAATAATGCCATTTGTAGCGAATTTTTTGTCCCCTCTCCCTTGAGGGGAGAGGGTAGGGTGAGGGTGGCCGCGACAAACCCTTGTGTATTTGCGGTCTCCGGGACCACCCTCCCCTTCATCCCCTCCCATCAAGGGAGGGGGAAAATAAATCAAAATCGACTTTTTCAGGGACGACTAACTAGCGTGCTCGCGGATTGTGTTGCGCGTATGGCCGGGGAGTTGCGGCATCGATACCGATCGCGGGGCAAGGCGTTGACCCTAGCCGATGCCTTGATCGGGGCCTTGGCGATTGCCCACCATCTGGTCCTGCTCACCGACAATGTGAAGGACTATCCGATGCCCGAGTTGAGGGTCGAAAGGCCGTAGCCATTTATCCCTATTTTTTAGCAACTTTTTCGCTTTCCTGTCGATAATAAGTGTGGGAGGAAAGAGGCGTAATGGCCGGACCGGCAGGAGGCATACCCAGATTCCATCTCCGCGTTGCCGCAGAGGTCGGTTTGATAGTGGCGCGGGAATGGCAACCGTGGGCAGACTGCGCTAAATATCTAATTATTGCGGATAGTTACAAAGTAGTTGAGGCCCCCGACGGGACCCGTTTCCTTGTCTTTACACCGCGCACAGCAGATCCGCTTGCTAAGGTCAACTGCCATACATATGTTAGCCGGATGCTCCCTGGGATTTCCGAGGTATTGGGGGCCGATGATGGGATCATCGGCATCCCGGTCTGTGGCACTAATCCGGCTAAGGTGGTTTTTGATAGCGCGACATGGTTGGTCGGGCAGGTCTCTAGCGTCGCCACAGAGATGTTTGAAGACGGGCTAAGAGCGCTTCCCGTGCGGGAGGGCGATCTGCTGATCTGGATAGGCGATGCGCCGCTACACACCGGATTGGGATGGGCAGGTCCGCCTGTCTTTCTCCACTCCGCGCGAATATTAGCCAAGGGAAAGGCCGGTTGGCTCTGCGACCACAAGATGGGGGAGGCCGCGCCGGCCACGGAGCCGTGCGCGGATATTGCCGGGCGTATGGCGACCTCGGTTGCCCCCGAACCGTTCGACTTGGAGCGGGAGCAGATAAATCCATTGGCTGGGTTGCCGCTCCATATCGAGGTGCGGCGACCGATAATGTCTGAAAAGGATGGCAATGGTCTGGCGCGTTAATAATCAGTTCCGGCAGGCGCATGAACAAGCCGAGGCGAGCGTGCGTGCCTACAATGACGCGATCGCTCGGCAAGAAGACGAGCTGCTTGTCCTTCAGTCATACATCGAGGATCCGCGACATAGGACCTACACCTACGATGGGAATGGCGCTGCAGTAGAGACCGTCACGGTTTCATGGCAAGGGGAGACCCGAACGCTTACGGAATGGCGCGCGGTCGTATACGGTCGAGAGGCGCAACTTCAGAAGGTCAAGACCGATCGGGATGCCGTGGTGCAAAATGCCCTTAAAGGCGCCGAGTACCGGTTGTGGCAACATCGAGGTGAGGTATTGCGCGATATCGAAGCGTCCATTCCGGAGCCGACCGGCGTCGACCCTCTGACCATTGAATACCAACGTTTAAACGCCGCGCGGGATGCGCTTGCGGCCCTGGGCGATTACGAGGAGGCCCGCCAATATAATTGGCGATTGCAGGCGCTCCTGCCGGATCTTTTTACACTACCGACCGATATGGCTGAGGCGGTGGACGTAGAGCTTAAGTTACGTCATGCCGAATTGGTCCTGGATGATGAGGCGGCGAGCCGCGCCGGACTGGAGCCTGTGCTGGCCGATCTGCGTACAGTCGACACGGCACAGGAACTGACGCGCCGTTTTACCATGGCGCGCTTTCACGCCGATGCCATGCGCCGGGAGATTGGTTCCTTGGCCGTGCAGCGACATCTCACACGTGCAGTCGAATATCTCGATCAAAACCTTCGTCGGCGAGACGAGTTGTCGGCCTTGGTCTCCGCGCCGCCACTTGAAGAATTGCTGCCGCTGGCCTTTAGTCAGGACCTATACACGGCACTAGCCGCCGTGCGTGGTACGACCGTGCGGACGGTCGAGGGAGCCGAGGCATTCGACCGCTGGTATGCCGGCATTGT
>JACPFG010000127.1 GCA_016183125.1 Deltaproteobacteria bacterium | reverse complement strand
TGAGGGTGACTGCGTGTGTGTTTTGATTTCCCGCCCGGTCGGTGGCCACGGCAACCAACGTGTTCGGGCCGGGTTTCAACGGAAGATTCGGCACCACAAAACTTCGATTCGCAACGGTCGCCGGTTTTCCATTCACGGTGACGGTCGCCTGGTCGGCATTCACCGTGCCGGAAACGAGGTCATTGATGAGCCCTGCTACGGTCACCTCGCGTTCGCTTAATACCGTCCCCTCCGCGGGGAGTTCGATCCGAACGGTGGGCGGGGTCGAATCCTGGATCACGGCCACCGTCGCCGTTCCAACATCCCCGCTCTGGTCGCTTGCAACCGCCGTGAGGATATTGTTCCCCTCATGCAATGGCACGCCTTCCGCCGTGAAATAATTGTCGGCCAACTGCGCCGCGACGCCGCCCACCTTGACCCCCGTCACCGGATCATCCTCCGCAAAGGGGGTAACCGTCCCCGTCACCGTGAGAGGCCCTTTCCGAAAGAGGGCGAGCGGTTTGGGCTCAACGATCGTCACGACGGGAGGCGAGAAGGGGATGAAGGTGACCAGAGTTTGCGACTCTCCCACGTTCCCCGCGATGTCGGTGGCAGCGACAACGATCGGGTTGTCCCCCTTCACCAGGGTCAGTTCACAAGAGAAATTTGCTCCATCAAACGTTGCGGGCGCAGAATTACACGCAACGCCCGTTATTGAATTTGCGTCGGAGGCCGTTCCCTGCACCGTCTGGTTCGGTTTGTGAAATTTTGTCCCGGGCGCCGGAGAGACCATCGCGACGACCGGCGCGGTCTTATCGAGGTTGACCGTCACCTGCGCGGTGGTCTGGTTCCCCGCAATGTCCGTGGCCTTGGAGATGAGTACCTGACCGGCCCCCTCGGTGACTACGGGGACAACCGCCGGAGTCACATCGGCCACACCAGACAGGGCATCCTCCGCCCGGAAAAGAACCAGGACATCTTTGTTATTCCACCCGGCGGCGTTGGGGACCGGATCGACTTGGGCTGCCAAGCCAGGGGGCGTCATATCCAGGTTCACGATCACATCGAGGGTGCCAACATTTCCCGCCCGATCCACGGCAAACCCCTGGACCACCTGCCCTGCGCCTTCCCCACTCACCACCACGGGGTCCATCACCTCGGCCACGCCGGAGGTGGCATCGGTCGCCTGAAACGTTACCGTGACATCGCTGTTATTCCAACCCGCCGCATTGGGAAGAGGATTGAGCGTCGCCGTGATCGTAGGGGCAACCACGTCTTCCCCGATGACCGTGATCGTCAGGGTGCCCGCCGGCTGGCTACGCAACTCGACCGCCAGGATGTTATCGGCCTTCGGCGTGATCGCCTGCTCCAGGGTGCGTACCTTTGCATTGAAATCGTCGACGCCGAAGATCGGCGTGCCGTTCAGCGTAATAATAGCCGCGGCAATCCGGCCGGCCTGGTCCTGCGCACCGCCATTGAGAACGTGCAGGGTATACGGGGCTGAAGGGTCTAGGAGGGAAAACGTACGCTCATACTGATTGGGGGCGCCGGTCGTGCGGACAAAATCCTCAGGACCAAAGGCCGTGAACGGCGCCGCGTGAACAGAGACGGCCACGCCGCAGAGCGCGATGCCCACGACGATCGCCAACCACCCACCTCCGCGTGCTCGCCCCCGCCATCGCATGCGGCCCCCCCGAGCAGCAACATCTGCGTACTGAGTATGTCCGCCTAGCACAGTGCGTTACGGAGTCAACCGGTTTAAGTTTAGATAGGGGGACGTTGTTAACTGAGTTAACTAATCCTCCGTTCGCGACTGACGAGTAGCGAAATAGCCGCCGTGGACACTCCCAGGGAACGCGCGACGGTAGCCATGGCAACACCATCGTTCTTGACAAGAGAGATTGCGAGTTTGGCCCGGACCGATGAAACAGGAGCGCGTCGGCTACCAGATTTGAGCTCGTCGACAGACACATTAGCGTCGCGACACGCCTTCAGAATGAATTGTTCCAGTTTCTCAGAGGACCGGTTGGTCTTGAGGGATCGGTTGAAATCCTTCTCCGCCTCTTCCAGAACGCGTTCGACAAAATCCCGATAGGCCCTCCTGGCCGCACCGGCAGATTTCCCGAACCAAGAAAGGACATGGTCCGTATGGTGCCATTCGTGCTGTGCCCGCCCGAGAAGCATCGCATGGCCGCACCAGGTATAAGTGTCGAGGGCGGCAAGAGATTTGACAAGACTTGCCCTCAAGGGGTTGAGGTGGATGTAACGGACCAACTCCATGAAGTAGGCATCTTCGTCGCAAATGATCGATTTGTAGCGATTCTGAAAGAGGTGGCCATGTCGCCGATGTCTCCTATTGAAAGTAATGGCGTAGCCGGTGAGCAAGCGACGCATCAGACTTGGGAGGCCCTTTGGTCCGCTTTGCAGGAGGATGTGGACATGATTCGTCATAAGAGCCCAGGCATAGACTGCCGTCTGTGATTCCAATGCAAGTTGCCCCAGTCGATCGACGAATGCCTTGCGATCCACCTCGTCTTTGACGATCGGTTTCTTTTCGATCCCACGAATGATGACGTGATGGAGGGTGCCTGGGGAGTCTAATCTGGCCTGTCGTGGCATGATGAGAAGTTCGTAGACGATGGAACGGAGGGTTGTCAATGGTTGTTAACTCAGTTAACAACGTCCCTTAAATTGGCGATGCTTGACTATGATAACATATTATGTGAATATGTTATCATGATTCGAACGCAGATCAGTTTAGCGGCATGGGAATATCGGCTGGCCAAGCAAGCGGCGCGGGCCCAAGGGATTTCGCTCGCTGAGTTGCTCCGACGGGCGCTGCGCCTGCTCTTGCCGGTATCGCAGAAACAACCCTGGATGCAGCACATCGGGATGGTGGAATCGGGCAACCCACGGTCCTCCCAGCAGATTGACGACATCGTCTATGGACAAAAAGATTAAGGCCTATGTCGACACCAGCGCGTTCATCTCGGCGCTGGACCGATCGGATACGTACCATCCTCTCTTTGCGCAACGGTTTGCTGCTCCACCTCCACTCATCACCACGCCACTCGTGATCGCTGAGGGGCAAGGGTGGTTTTTGAAGCGGTACGATACCATGCGAGCCTTGCAGTTCATGAGTTTTATTGAACGCTTGAGTGTCTTGACGATCCTTCCCGCCGACATGAAGATGGTACGCGAGGCGACGCGTTTGCTGCGTCAATTCTCTGACCAAGACCTCTCCCTCACCGATGCAGCCGGACTGTGGACAATGAAACGCCATGGGATCACCCACTGCTGGTCCACCGATCGCCATCTGGCCCTCGCAGGGGCCTCCCTCGCAATTTATGAATGACCGTGGATTGGAAAATGCCGTGGCTCTCCTGGCTCGCTGACTGGATGGGACCATTTCGGCACTTGCCCTAGCAGGCTGTTGACAAACCACCGGTTAACGGGCCAGTCCGCCGCAGGCGGATTGGCGGGGCCATCCGCCGGAGGCGGAGGGTGTTCTGCGAAGGGCGGATTTACTCCGCCCGGAGCGACGACAGTTTGTCAACAGCCTCCTAAGGACACTTCCCAATGGGTCCGCTGCGATAGATTTCCACGAACTCCTCGACGCTTAGCGCGCGGTTGAAGAACTCCACCTCGTCGAGGCCGCCGCTGAATTGATCGCTTAAGGAACCACTGCCAGACCGACGGGTCCCGATCAAGAAATCCGCCGCGTTGGAGAGACTCCCCGTTGGGGCAGTCGTCGAGATAAAACTATCCTCCTCCCCATCCAGGTGAAAGGTAAACGTCGCTCCTATACTCAGTCGGTGAACGCTCACGCCGATAAAGTGCCAGTCGCCATCTGCCGCAATACAATCTAAGTCGGGGGCCGTAAAGGTCACTCCCACTCCACTCCCGTCGCCTAAGCGCACGCTTAAACATCCCTCCTCGAGGAAGAAGGAATATCCGGTCATCTGCACCCCTTTCCCTTTCACTTGGGAAGAATGGCGCTTTTCGACAATCACCCGAGTCCCGCTGACCGTGTCGGGGCGAACCCAGGCATCAATGGAAAAATCCCCGGTACCAACGTCCAAACTGGAGGTGTCGGGAACCTCGACATAGTCGGCGGACCCGTCAAAAGTCAGCGCACCGTCAACAGATCCAGCGGTTGTCGGCAGGGGACTCCCTTGAAGCGTCCCGGTATTTCCGCTCACAGTATCTGTCGCCGTGGTGCCAGAGGTCTCTTCGAGGCGCCACCAAGAAACCAGGTCCGAAGGCGATTCGGCGCACGCCTTACACTTGCCGGATACACCCGCCCAGAAAATGGACCGCAGTTCGGCCATACTGAGCGCCCGATCGAAGAACTCGACCTCGTCAATCGCTCCGTCAAAATGATCCGTGTCAGCAAAGAGGGTCCGGCGGTTTCCGATCCGGAGATCCTCCCCATTGGCGAGGCTCAACGTAATCTCCTTGGTCGCGGCGACGGTGGTAGAACGAAAAAGACCATCATCGAACGAGGAGACCGCCAGCAGGACACCACCGGCCTGGCCCCGCTCCACCGCGGCCCCGACATGATACCAGTGCGTTTCCACCGACGAGAGACACATTGCCGATGGCACCGTATAGGTCTCGCTCATCCCGTCGCCGATGGAGAGGCTTAAGCAGCCATCCTCGAGAAAGAGGGAGTACCCTTTCATCGGGAAGACGCCACCGGCGCCGGGAAATCGCTTGTCAACGATCGCCATGGTTCCGGAAATGCCGTGCGGTTTGATCCAGGCGTCGATGGTGAAATCCCCGGTCCCGACATCCAGGCTGTCGTCGTCAGGGACATTGACATAATCATCATAGCCATCAAACTCCAGCGCCCCATCCACCATTCCGTCGACCGGAATAGGAAAGTCATCGCAAATACCGGCCCCACACGGCCCCTCATGGGTGCCGTCATGGCCCCCGATAATGTCTTGCGCCGTTACGGTGGAGAATATATCGGCGCGCCGTGTGGTCTCATCCAGCGGCCACCAGGCGACCAGGTGGCCAGGGGCCGGCGCGGAAACGCACTGGCATCCCACGGGGAACTCAAAACCGTTGGTGACATTAAGGCCACTCGAACTGTCTGGATCCGCATCCTCCCCCAGACCAAATTCGGCAAAGGCCCGCCACACGGAACAGAGATCCTCTCCGTCATAGTTGTCCGTCGCCGCTTGAATCACACCGTCACGGACATCCACGAAGGTCGGAGAACAGGCGGTGTTTTTGAGCCCTTCGGTAAAGTAGAGGAGGGCGCGCTGATTTCCGCTCCCGCCGATCGCATTATAGAGATCGGCATCAAAACCGTGCGCGTTGACAAGGGCCCAGTAGACCTCCCACGCCCCCTGCGCCCAGACCTCGCCTCTGCTGTGCGATTCGCTCACTCCCCGGATACTTTCGTAGTCATAGGTGTTCACGCTTGGGTCGGTGCTATATTGCTGATTCCGATTCCCCGTCGACGAACCATTGGCATAGCCCGCATGACTGCGGGGATCGGTGCCACTATCGCCCGCCTCATGGGTAAAGACGATGGAGTACCAGTCGCTGATCCCCTCCCCAGGGTGCTGTGCATTGGAAAGACAACTGACCGTAGAAGGCCCCCCGACCAGTCGGTGCGAGATTCCATGCGCATATTCATGGCTGATGATCCCATTGTCGAGATCCCCATCTCGCCGGGGTGTGGTCTTATCGTAAAGATACATCTGCATTCGGCTAGGTGTTCCATCCGGCCGGGCCCCAAAATTCGCATTGTTTGTTCCGGACCCATCCTGGGCCTCGGCCAACACCGGATCGCCGGACACACCGCCCGCCCCGTAGTTGTTTTCCTGAAAGTTCCCTCCGACCTCGTCGAAGCCGTACTGATACATGACATCATGGATGATATTGTTCCAGTAGAAGAGATTCGTCACGGCGGCGGTCACGTAATTCGAGGGGTCCTGGGTCAAGTCAATAGAAAACGTACACGCAAGCGACGCCCCGCAGCCGAGTTGGACCGAAGGCGGGGCATTATCCGCGTTCTGATCGTCATACGCATAGACATTGTTCCCCCGCCGCACCGTATACTCCGCCCCCGCGACTCCATCGGTATCGTGCCAACCGAAGGGAGAGGCAGTGGCATCCGCGGGATTGGTGACAAGGACCCGCCCGTCGGCGGGGGGAGCGGGAGTAGTATGATTTGGGCTCTCCACCGGGAGGTGGTAGACCGTATAGGAATCCTCGGCAACCCAGTCAAAGCGGGTGAGGACCTCGCCGGTGACGGCATCCACCGTCATGTCGTAGGCGTGCTGACTATCGAGCGTAACGAGCTGAAAGTTCCATACCAGCCGCGCCTTTCCCTGCTGAATCGGCACCCACATCAGGTGGGCCTCGATCGCCTCTTGCGAGATGCCGGTCGAATCCACCACGGTGTGCTGGGTCACGCCTTCCGGCGCTTTCACCTGTGCGGGCGGCGCCATCAGACAGACGCCGAGGCTGAGCAACGCCTTGCGCACCGCTTCATTGGCCGGCAGCGCCGGTTGACTGGTATTCACGGCCTTGGCTATCCCCGGAAGGAAGGCGTTATTGACGCTCAAGACTCGACCGTCACGGTTCACATTTACGTGGAGCTGCCCGTTATAGAGCGAAAACCCCTGATACGTCTGCCGCCAATAGAGATGCGTGGCGCCGGTAACCTTACTAAAGACCGAGTCGGTCGGTTCGAGATTATTCAAATCGGCCAAACTGAGACCGAACAACTCCAAGTGGTTCTGCACATAGTCAAGGGCCAGGGTTGCGGGGTCCCCCACTTGCGCCTGGACGCCGGTCAAATAGCCGCTCATATTGTAGAGGGTGCGCAGCGCCCCGGTCGTTTTTTCATAACGCGCCGCAAGATCGGGAAGGGATTCCCGCAGGATGGCTGCGGCGGCCAATTGGCTCATGTTGGGAGACACCACGATATCTTGGGTGAGGGCGATCCGCGCATCAAAGTTTCGTTCGGTCGGCGGCGGTTGGCATTGGGAAAAGGTCTCCGCCGCTTTGATAATCTGATTGGCCGTATCAACCAATGCCTGGGCCTTCGCTTGCGTAATCGTTTTCCCCGCCTGTGCCTCCACCTCATTAATAAACGCCCCCAGTTTCCCCTTGGCCGCGCCGATATTCTCTTGCTTCAGGACCACCTGCGCTCCCTCAAGCTTTGTGACCAGACTGTTTTCGATTCCAGTGGGGAGTTGCAGTCCCTCCACCTGGGCGATCAGATCGGTCAGGGCGGCTTCCGGACTCTGGACCGTCCAACTAAAACTCGCCTCGCTTGTCTGATTCGCGCTATCCGTTGCACTGATGGCGAAGGTGTGGGTACCGACCGCCAATCCGACGACACTCATCGTCGTGGGGCTAGTGCAGGGGAGGGCGCCACCATCGAGCAGGCAGGTGAGTGTAGGATTGGGGTCCAGGTCATCGGTGACCGTAAAGGCAAACGCCATCGCCGATGAAAGCGTTTTCCCCCCGTCCGCCAGGGTATTGCCCTGGCCATCCACCGCCGACGCGATGGTCACAACAGGAGGCTGATCCACCACGGGGGCGTCGCAGGCGATCCCCCCGCCCAGAATGGTCCCGCAGAGGACCGGCGGGGTCTTCGTCGCGGTGCAGGTGCTACCGATGATAATGTCCGTGCCGACATTCTCCGTTGCGCCGATATGCGGACCGACGTGGATCGTGGAACCACTGGTACAGTTAATCCCGATCTGGCCGTTTTGATTAAATTGGCCGGGGAACGTCGGCGTCCCATCCAAGGTGACCGCCGACTGCTCAATGATAAATGCCCCCCTGAGGGCATTGTTGTTGGCCACAAGAGAGGTCCCGGTAACCTGGGTGCTCCGGACGATCGCCAACCCAAACCGGCCGTTGTCGTTCATGGCAACCCGCTCGAAGGTCACCTTGTTGCTGTTCCCAACTATGAGGCCTGCTAAACTATTCTGATTGGTTTGGCTGTCGGAAATGGTTACCTGCGTGCTCCTGTCAAGGGAGATCCCGTTGCCTGGACTTGGGCCGAAGTCAGAGCCTGTCACGGTCAGTTGCGCTTCATCCAGGGCAAAGAGGCCGGCCGAAACACTCCCGGTGGAGGTGGTGTCGGTAATCGTATTGTTGCTCCCGCCGATAATGAGTACGATGCCGCTATTGCCGGCGCCTGTCACCGCACTCTGTTGGATGGTGCCCGTTGTGACTTTCACGAACAGGAAGCCGTGGGTGAGGGGCCCCGCACACTGGAGATGATCGAACGTCACATGGGAACGCTGCGAAGCCAGGGCACAGATGTTCCAGCCGGAAAAATCGCCATTTCGGACCGTCACGTTATTTGCCGACACGACCAGACCGTTCCCCACCCCGGCACCGATCACGCTCGATCCATTCAAGTCCACGGTGAGATCAGGGCCGGTAATATTGATCGTCTGGGTAATCTGACTCCCCCCCGGGGCGGTGGCGGTGGTTGGCGTACAACTCCAGCCGGCCGGACAAGTGATCCCATCAATAAAGATGGTCGAGGGGGTGTCCTGGAGAATGATCAGATGCGGGGTGGTGATGTCTTGTGTGAATGTAATGCTGCCGGCTGCTGTCGCCATTAAGTCGGTGTGGGTCGTGAGCGTGTCGCGGTAGAGAAAGTAGGGGGTGGCCGGCTTAAACCCGGTGATCGTTACCTCCACCGAGGTCTCTACAATCAGGGGATCCTGCTCGATGGCAAAGACCACTGACGAGGTGCGTGCGCTCGCCAACGTGACATGGACGGATACGCTAGTGGTCAGGGAAATGCCCGACAAGCGGAACGAGGTGCCGGTGGCATCGGTAACGCCATAGTCCTCCGGCGAGCACCCTGCCGCATTCGTTCCAGTTGCCGCGGGGGTGTTTGGGCACGCATCTTCGAGATCGGCAATCCCGTCGCTATCCGTATCTTCTGTTGTTGCTGGGTCAGGGAGGAGAGCATCGGCCGATTGAGTCGAGGCCGGGTTCGTGTTTCCACCGGCGTCAGCCGGAATCCCCTGCTTCGAGGACACCCCACACGCAATGAATCCTATGAGAAGACAGTAACCTGAAAGAACACGCAGGACTGAATTTCCACGATTTACCTCGGCTAAACGCATAGGACCCCCATCCCGGTTACGCCGAACCTGAACGACAAAAACTCGCCAGCCTATAGAAGGTCATGCCGCTCGCTGTCAAGGAGGAATGCCATAAGGGAGCGGTTGACGAGGCCCCTCTTTCGTTGATGGAAAGTCGAGAATGGAAAATGGAGGACCAAATGAAAACGGCCCCACGAGGGGGCCGTTTTCATTTGGTAGCGGGGGCGGGATTTGAACCCGCGACCTTCAGGTTATGAGCCTGACGAGCTACCTGGCTGCTCTACCCCGCACCTGTTGTCA